>JAYTXX010000001.1:0-3372 GCA_043742725.1 Bacteroidota bacterium
CTTTATAATTATATAATTCGCCATTGTAAATAATTTGGTAGCGTCCATCAAATGATTGCATTGGTTGATGACCAGCAGCTGAAAGGTCAATAATAGAAAGCCTTCTATGTCCAAGTGCAATTTTATTATCAACAAAAATGCCTTCATCATCTGGTCCACGATGACGCATACAATTATTCATTGCAATTATTTTTTGCTTTGCAATGTTTGAATCTTGTAAACCATAAATGCCGTTAATGCCACACATAATTCCAATTATTTGATTTACGATTAATGATTAACAATTGAAAGAAGTGTGTTTGCCCATTTTTCAGGAGTAATTTCTTTTGCTTTAGCAATGCTACGTTCAGCCATTCTAAATAAATTTTCATCCGACAAATTCATTACTTTTTTTAAAGCATTTTTTAATTCCTGAATATCATCTGCTTTGTAAATATAACCATTCACATTTTGCTCTACAAATGTAACCCTTGCTCCTACTTCATCACTGCATACTATAGGGAAACCTGCAGCTGCAAATTCGTGAACCACTACTCCCCAAGGTTCAAAAAAACTTGGCAACACAAACACTCCCGTTTCTTTTATATATGTTGGCAAATCATTGGGTTGAACAAACCCAAAATGTTTTATTTTTTCGTGTTTAATTGGCTCTATATTTCCTGTTCCTAAACACCACAATTCCCAATCAGTTGGAGATTCTTGCTGCAATTCAACAAATGCTTGCCATAAATTTTTTATTCCTTTAAATTCATAATAACGTCCAACATAAATAAATTTTCGAGGAAAGTGTTTTTGTTTTTCAGCTTTATTGGCAAGGTATTGATTGTGAAATAAATCAAAATCGCAACAATAAAAACCTGTTAAAATATTTTGTTTTTTAAAGCCAAGTTTCAGAGCATACTCTTCTTGTAATTTACCTGGTACCCAACAATGTGAAAAGCGATTTAAAATTTTAAACGGACTTATTAACCGTGCAATTTGCTGTTTTAATGAGCCTTTCCATTGATTATCAAAACCTACGATTACAGGAATTTTATTTTTATATCGCTTACAAATATTCAAATAACTTTTATCCGTCCAACCACTGCAATAAATTATTGAAGGATTAATTTCAGAAATTAATTTTTGCATTTCTACAACCGAAACAAAATCATTTCGATTATATATTTTTATGTTTTCGGAAAATGAAAATTGAAATGGGGCTTCTTTATTTACAGCATAACGAATAATATAAACTTCAATATTGGAATGTTTCAATAAACTATCAACACAAGCTAAAAAGTAAGTAGCGAGCTCGGTATAAAGAAAAACTATTTTTCTTTTTTCCATCTCCGTTTAATAATTGTGGTTACTAAAATTAATACTATTGATAACAAAAAACCAATCCAAAAATAATAATGCTTTAGCATTTGCATTATTAAAAAAGGTAATAATCTAAAATTAAATTTCTGTTCGGGTGCAATATTTTTGCTCCAAAAATTCAAATTGTAATTTTCAATTTTATCTAATTTTTGCCCAGAAAAAGATTTTCCTTTTAAAGAAACTATTCCATTATTGATAAAAATTTGAAGCACCGCATCTCTTGGCAAATCACGAATTGCAGTTTGCATATAGGTAACATTTGTTTCTTCATCTTTATCATAAAAAAAAGAAACGGGAGCTGTACCACCCATAGAACCTGAAATCCAGAACATGTTACATTTTTTTGAAACCGATTGTAACAATGGTTTTATATCTGATAAAAAATTATTTTGAAAAGATGAACGTGTGTTATCTGTAAATAATTTTTTATACTTTTCAATACTTTCAGCCCAAATGGGACGATGGGAAAAAATAAAAATATTCTTTATTGTAGTTGAAGATGCACTATTTAAAGCATCTGTAAACATTTTCAATTGTTCATCTTTTATACTGCCATCATTCAATTCTGAATTTAAAACAATAAACAATTCGGAGTTGTGTGTAAACGAAAAAAATGTTTTACCAAACGCTTTCTCATACATATTATGATTTGACAAATCGTGATTACCAACTGCATTCAGTAAAGGCATTTTCAATTTATTAAACAAACTATATTGATAATGCTTGATATACAAATCATCAACATCTAAAAACATATCACCCAAAGACATCAAAAACAAAGGGTTTAACGAATTTAATGAATCAATGTTTGCCAAAAGAGACGATGCTGGAAAAGAAGAAACATTTGTTGATGCTCCGTGAAAATGTCCGCTTACAATAAACGAGTAATTAGCAACTGAATCATTTATAGATAATTTATTAAATGGCGAAACAATTTGTTGCGACAATAAATTTGACACAACAATAAATTGCAAAAAAATAATTATTAATACTTTATTTTTTTTCACTGTGTTTTATTTTTTTCACTTTTATAATTGTTTCCACATTATCTACTTCATCATTCACAAATTTACCATTTGAAATTATAGATGATTTTTCTTCTCTCAAATAATTTTGCTCTACATTTTTCAATATCAATTCGGAAGCAATAAGACTTGGATGTCCAGCTCCTGGCTTATTTTTATAGGCAACCAATCCATATTTACAATTAGAAATGGTAACATTTTTAAAATCGGCAGTTGATAAATCTTCAGTTGAAATAGCAATATTTGAATTTTTAATTTTAATATTCGTACCCATTATTTGAGAACCTCCTTTAATATTCAATGCTTTGTTTTTTGAACCATCAACAAATAGAGATGATATTTTCACTTTAGACATTGTAATATCCAAAGCATTTTCTGCACAGTTTTCAAAAGCACAATTATCAATCGTTCCTTCAGAAAAATCAGCATCAATGGCATCATCATGCGTTTTGTGAAACAAACATTCTTTAAATGAAAATGATGAACGAATTAAATTTACAACATCTTCGGCTTTTGAATTATAAAAACTACAATGGTTAAAGGTTACAGACGTTTCATAAAAAGTTAAAGCTCCGCTTCGCTTCCATTGCTTGTCAAGTATTTTTGGTAAATTTTTAAACGTTACATTTTCAAATATTGATTTTTGATTTACATCAATCACCACAATTCCTTGACCTGTTGAATCACTTGATTCAATTATCATATTTTCATCATCATTTCCTTTAAAATTTATTGGTGAATAAGAAATTATTCGTGCATAATTTTTAAAATCCAACGAAACATTATTATTTGCAAAAAGTGTATAGCCTTCAGGAACAACAATATCTTTCGTAATAATTTGTTTTCCATCTTTAATAACTATCCTTTTTGAAAATTCATCTATTTGTAAAAAATCAAATTCATTTATATTACCTTTTTTGTTTTTCGAATCATCACTTATAAATTCGCTATCAGTATGAGGAAATGAAAACACCTTTGTTTCTTG
>JAYTXX010000002.1:0-3847 GCA_043742725.1 Bacteroidota bacterium
TTTGGTACCAAAGTTGATTTTAAACAGAGAAAAAAAATAGATTTATGAAAAAAATAAAATTTAGATGTGCTGGAATATTTATGCTAATTATACAAGCTAATTTTATTTTTGCACAAGCAAAACCAGAAAAATTTATTGACCCACGCGAGGCAAAAGAACATTTTAATCATCATAATTTTTTTGCGGCAATTCCTGTTTATAAAAAACTTGTAAAACAAGAACCTTCTAATTTTGAATATAACCACCATCTTGGTTTGTGCTATTTATATACCAATATAAACAAAGCCTTGGCTATTCCTTATTTAGTAGCAGCAAGCAAAGCTCAAAAAGCCGAAAAACAAGTATGGTACGATTTAGGTCTTGCCTACCAATATGCAAGTCAGTTTGATGATGCTATAAAAGCTTATAATACTTACAAAGTAGGACTTTCGGGTAAAGAATTGGAAAAAGTAGAACATCAAATTGAAACAGCCGAAAATGGTAAGGAATATGTGAAACATCCAGTAAACATAACCTATACCAATTTAGGAAAAGAAGTAAATTCGGAATACCCTGATTATTATCCATTTGTTCCTGCCGATGAATCGTTTATTGTTTTTACATCACGTAGAAAAGACAATATTGGAGGGCAAGTGGAAGTTGATGGATATTATTCTTCTGATATTTATGTTGCTACTGCTCAAAATGATATTTACACAAAACCTAAAAATGTTGGACCATCAATAAATTCAGCTTTTGATGAACAAGCTGTTGGTTTAACTCCCGATGGTAAAACAATGTTGGTTTATGTTGATAGAATTGATAGTCTTGGAAATATTTATTCATCAGCAAATAAAGCAGGGACATTTCAACGAATAATTCGATTGAATGAAAATGTAAATTCTGATTTTGAAACTGCAGGTTCTATTACAGCTGATGGAAATATTATTTTTTTTGCAAGTAAACGAACTGGTGGGTTGGGCGAAACAGATATTTATATGTCAAGAAAATTACCAAACGGTTTATGGGCATTGCCACAAAATTTAGGTTCAACAATCAATACAAAATACAGCGAAGATTTTCCTGAAATTGCTCCCGATGGAAAAACACTTTATTTCTCTTCGCAAGGACACGATGGTATGGGCGATTTTGACTTATTTCAATCAACTTGGAACGAAGAAAATAACACTTGGACAACTCCCAAAAATCTTGGTTATCCAATTAATTCAGTAGGTGACGACCGCTCTATATCATTTACACAAGATAATCGTGTAGCATACATTTCAGCAGTGCGTGATGGCGGTTTTGGCGATTTGGATATTTATCGTGTAAAATTTAATGATGTTGAAGATAGAAATATTGTTATTCAAAATTATATATCAACTGTAGATAGCGTTAAAAATATAGACCCAATAATTACAGTTGAAGATTTAAAAAACAAAGACATAGCACCTCGTACATACAAATCAAATCAAAAAACAGGAAAATTTATAACAAGTTTATTGCCTAGCAAATATAAAATTACAATTGAGTTGAATGGATACAAAACAATAGCAGAAGAATTTTTTATTTACGAAATTAGTGTGGGACAAAATCTAGATGTGAAACGATATGTCCTTCAAAAAAAATAATTTCAATTTAATTTCTAAATAAATACTTTCAATAAAATTCACTTCATGGTTCAACCTAATTTAACTCGTCCTATTGCCTTTTTTGATTTAGAAACCACTGGAGTAAATGTAGCTTCCGATAGAATTGTTGAAATTTCAATTCTAAAAATTTTGCCAGATGGAAGCAAAGAAATAAAAACAAAACGTATCAACCCAACCATTCCAATTCCAAAACAATCATCGGAAATACATGGAATATATGATGCTGATGTAGCAAATGAACCAACATTTAAAGGCATTGCAAAAAGTCTTGCTACGTTTCTGGAAGATTGCGATTTGGCTGGATATAACTCCAACAAATTTGATATTCCAATTTTAGTAGAAGAATTTATGCGTGCTGATATTGAGTTTGATTTAAAAAGCAGACGATTTGTGGATGTGCAAAATATTTTTCATCAAATGGAACAACGCACATTAAAAGCAGCTTACAAATTTTATTGTGGAAAAGAAATCATCAATGCACATAGCGCACAAGCTGATATTGAAGCAACCTATGAAGTGTTTTTAGCGCAATTACAACGCTATGATGGAGTGGAATTTGAAGATAGAAAAGGAAACAAAAGTATTCCAGTAAAAAATGATATAAAAGCATTACACGATTTTACAAACATCAATAAAAATGCAGATTTTGCTGGACGAATTATTTTTAATGAAAAAGGTGTTGAAGTTTTTAATTTTGGTAAACATACAGGAAAACCAGTAGAACAAGTACTTCGCGAGGAACCATCATATTACAGTTGGATGATGAATGGAGATTTTCCGCTTTACACAAAAAAAATATTGACAGATATTAAATTGCGATTAGCATTTAATAAATAAAAAATCCAAATTATTATTCTATGAAAATTATTTGCATCGGTAGAAATTATGCTGAACATGCGAAGGAACTGAACAATGCTGTTCCCACAGAACCTGTTGTTTTTCTAAAACCCGATACAGCTTTGATAAAAGATAATCAACCATTTTATTATCCTGATTTTTCAAAAGACATACATCACGAAATAGAACTTGTGTTGAAAATAAATAAAGCAGGAAAAAATATTGAAGAAAAATTTGCTCATAAATATTATTATGAAATTGGCATAGGAATTGATTTCACAGCAAGAGACATTCAAACCAAATGCAAAGAAAAAGGATTGCCTTGGGAAAAAGCAAAATCATTTGATGGCTCGGCACCAATAGGTTTGTTTGTAAATAAAAAAGAATTGAACGATGTAAGAAACATTAATTTTCATTTGAACATCAATGGAAAAACAATACAGAGTGGCAATACAAAAGACTTGTTGTTTTCATTTGATTATTTGATTGCTTATGTATCAAACTATTTTACACTAAAAACAGGAGATTTAATTTACACAGGAACTCCAGAAGGAGTAGGAGCAGTAAAAGTTGGCGATAGATTAGAAGCATTTATTGAAAATAAAAAATTACTTGATTTTGAAATTAAATAAACTAAAACAATTATAAAAATGAAAAAAATACTTTTCCCAACCATTGCTTTCTTTTTGCTTGCAACCACATCTTGCGAAAGTCAAAAATTACAAGGTGCTTTTGATAAAGTATCTAAAACAGCAAACAATGCTATCAATGGTAATTCTACTTCGGGAGGTTTAACCAATGAACAAGTAATTAACGGATTGAAAGAAGCATTAACAGTAGGTACAAATAATTCAACAGCATTTGCATCAAAGTTAGATGGTTATTATAAAAATCCAGCATTGTTTATTCCATTTCCTCCTGAAGCAAACAAGGTAAAAGAGTATGCAACCAAACTTGGAATGAATGCACAGGTTGAAAAATTTGAAATGACATTGAATCGTGCCGCTGAAGAAGCCGCAAAAGATGCAGCTACCGTTTTTATAAATGCAGTAAAAGGAATGAGTATTGGCGATGGCTTTGCAATTTTAAAAGGAGCAGATAATGCGGCAACAAGTTATTTGAAAGATAAAACAACGAGTGAATTGAAAATTAAATTTACTCCAATTGTTCAAACGGCAATTGATAAAGTAGAATTGACAAAATATTGGAATCCTTTAGTAAATCAATACAATAAAATTCCTTTTGTTGAAAAACAAAATCCAGATTTAACAGCTTATGTAACCGATAAAGCAATGCAAGGTTTATTCAAATTGATTGCTGACGAAGAATTAAAAATTCGTAAAGATCCTGTTGCACGTGTTACTGATATTTTAAAACAG
>JAYTXX010000003.1:0-7373 GCA_043742725.1 Bacteroidota bacterium
TTCAAGTTCCTGCCGAAAGCCCTGATGGAGATATTGATAGAGCTTTTTATGATATTACAAAAATTAAAAGTAAACTGCATAATGTTGGGGCAAAAACAAATCACTAAAAAAGTACAGTTGATTTTTTTGCAAAAAAATACTATCTTCGATATATAAATTTTAAAGTCATGAAAAAAATAATTATTCTTTTTATAATTGCATTTGCAATTAATTTTAATTTATTTTCTCAATCACCTCCAACTTGGAGTGCAGATGTAGCGAATATACTTTACAAAAATTGCACAAGTTGTCATCATGCTGGAAGCATTGCTCCATTTGAATTAATGACTTATTCAAGCGGAAAAAAATATGCTTTTAGTATAAAAAGTGATGTGCTAAATAATATTATGCCGCCTTGGCCTCCCGATTATAATTTTCAACGCTATGCACACGAACGAATTTTAACTCAAACTGAAATAAGCACCATTGTAGATTGGGTAAATGGAGGAATGATTTCTGGAGACACTACAACTGTTACAGCTCCTGTATATTCAAGTAATTGGCTTATTCAAACACCCGATTTAAGTGTGAAAATTCCAACTTATACTTCTACTGCAAATACAAGTGATGTATATCGTTGTTTTGTAATTCCTACTGGAGTATCCGCAAATAAATATATTCAGGAAATGGAAGTAATTCCGGGTAATGGTTCTATTGTTCATCACGTTTTGGTTTTTTCAGATAATGGAACCACTTGTACTTCACTTGATAATGCTGACCCGCTACCAGGCTATACAAATGCTGGAGGAACAGGAGATGCCAATTCAAAGTTGATAGGAACATGGGTACCAGGTCAAGGAAAAATAGAGTTACCAAATGGTTTTGGATTAAAGCTTCCTGCAAATGCAAAAATTGTGTTGCAAATTCATTATCCAGCAGGTTCATCTGGAGCAGAAGATAGCACAAGAATAAATTTTAAATATTCTACAACTACTACACCACGTGAAGTATTTGTAAACAATCCACTTGATAATTTTTCTTCATCACTAAAAGATGGACCACTTTATATTCCAGCAAATGGAACAAAAACTTTTCACGAACAATACACTGTTCCTACGAACTTGACTTTTTTTACAACACAACCTCACATGCATTTGATTGGGAAACAAATAAAATCATACGGTGTTACGCCATTAAATGATACTATTAATTTCATAAAAATTGATGATTGGAATTTTCATTGGCAAGGACAATATACATTTCAACATGCAATGAAAGTTCCTACTGGAACTGTTTTATATGCCGAAGCATTTTACGACAACACTACTGCAAATGCTGATAATCCAAGCAGTCCACCACAAAATGTTTTTGCAGGAGAAAATACAACCGATGAAATGATGATGGTGTTTTTCAATTACACTTATTATCAAACAGGAGATGAAAATATAGTATTAGACCCTAATTTTACAGCAGGAGTTGAAGATATATCGCAACAAAATAATTCAATAAAAATTTATCCAAATCCAACACATAAAGAATTGACAATTGAAAACGAAAATTTGAAAATTGAAAGTATTAATATTTATAATGTGTTGGGAGAATTAGTATATAATTCAGCAGTACAACAATTAAATAATTCAACTATCAATATTGATGTAAGAAATTTTAAAGATGGAATTTATTTTATAACAATTTTGGAAGAAAATAAAATTTTCAATCAAAAATTTATAAAGCAATAATTTCAAATTGTTGCGATTACATCTAAAATAGATTCGTAAGTATTTTCTTTTACAATAGAAAAATCTTTTTTTGCAATCCAGCGAACGTCTGTAATTCCTTCTTCTTTTTGAGGAACAAGTTTTGAGCTATCATCGCATTCCATTTCAAACCAATAAGTAGGTTTTAGAACTTCTCGTTCTCCAACAAAGTAAGTATGATATGTTATGAGAATTTGCTTTGTAATTTTCAAACTATTTACTCCACACTCCTCTTCTACTTCTCTAATAGCAGCGATTTCAATAGTTTCTCCTTTTTCAATTTTTCCTTTTGGTAAATCCCATTTCCCATTTCTGAAAATAAATAAATATTCGTTTTTTTTATTTTTCACCAAACCTCCAGCCGCTTCAATTATTTTAAACATTGATTTAAAATAACTTAACAATAAATTTTCATCGGCATTGTAAAAATAAATTTGTTGAACATCATTACTCAATATAAATGTACTGTACGCTTCCTTTATTTGTCTTTCTGATTGAATGTTTACTAAAACATTTCCAGATGACTGCAAAAAATTATTTTGATTATTTATCAAAAAAATTATTTTATCGGAAGAAAATATTTTAATCATTGTTAATTAAATTTTATACTTCACATTGCATAGTTTTGATATATTTGCGCTATGAAATTGAATGATGAATCTGCTCTGAAAGTTGCCGAATTTCTACTACAAATTAAAGCAATTAAATTACAACCAACCAAACCTTTTACATGGGCTTCGGGATGGAAATCTCCAATATACTGTGATAATCGAGTAACGCTCTCTTATCCAAAAGTACGAACTTATATTCGTCAACAATATGTAAATGCAATAAATGAAAAATTTGGAAAAGTAGATGTTATTGCTGGTGTTGCAACAGGAGGAATTGCTCAAGGAGCTTTGGTAGCGCAAGATTTGGGCTTACCATTTGTGTATATTCGTTCCGAAGCAAAAAAGCATGGGTTATCAAATATGATTGAAGGTGTTGTTGAAAAAGGGCAATCAGTGCTTGTGATTGAAGATTTAATTTCAACTGGAGGAAGTAGTTTAAAAGCTGTAGAAGCATTGCGAGATGCAGGTTGTGTGGTTAAAGGAATGGTTGCAATATTTACCTATGGGTTTAAAACAGCAACAGATAATTTCAAAAAATCAAAGTGTACATTAGTTACATTAACCAACTATGAAACATTGATTAAACAGGCATTACAATCGAAATATATTACTGATAAAGATTTAAAATCGTTGCAACAATGGCGTGAAAACCCTGCTGAATGGGGAAAGTAATTCATAAAAAACAATTCATAAGTCTTAATTTATAATTCATAATTTATAGCAATGTCCTTAACAAAAATTGAAAGCGAAAAAGTTGAAATCAACAATTCTGCTCAAAACATTTTCAACTATTTATCAGATTTCAATAATTTTGAAAAGCTAATGCCACCTCAAGTTACCAACTGGACAGCTACTTCAGAAGATTGTTCTTTTACTATTAATGGAATGGCAACTATAGGAATGAAAATAATTGAGAAAACTCCCAATTCAAAAATCACGATTAACTCCAACGGAAAAGTTCCTTTTGATTTTAAATTATTTGTTTTGCTTAATGAAAAAGATGCAAACAATTGTGTTGGGCAACTTACTTTTGAATCGGACTTAAATCCAATGTTAAAGATGATGGTAGAAAAACCGCTTGGAAATTTTTTTAATATGCTTGCTCAAAAAATGAAGGATATTAAATAAACTAATTCGTTTTCCCTGGATAAATTTTCAACGCTTCTTCCAAACAAATCATTGCATTTTTTAAATCTGTTTTATTTAACACATACGCCAAACGCACTTCATTTAAACCAGAGCCAGCTGTTGAATAAAATCCTGTTGCTGGTGCAAGCATTACCGTTTGCCCATTAAATGAAAATTCTTCCAACAACCATTGACAAAATTTATCGGCATTATCAATTGGTAATTGTGCTATACAATAAAAAGCTCCACTTGGTTTTGGGCAAAACACACCTTTCATTTTATTAAGTGCGTCAATCACAAAATCTCTTCGTGAAACATATTCTGTTTTAACTTTTTCAAAATATTCTTTTGGTGTATTTAAAGCCGCTTCAGCTCCTATTTGTCCAAATGTTGGTGGACTCAATCGCGCTTGTGCAAATTTCATTGCGGCAGTCATCACTTCTTTGTTTTTCGAAATCAAGGCACCAATACGTGCACCGCAAGCACTGTAGCGTTTTGAAATAGAGTCAAGTAAAATTACATTGTTATCAATTCCTGTTAAATGCATTACTGAAACATATTCTTTTCCATCGTAACAAAACTCACGATACACTTCATCACTCAATAAAAACAAATCGTATTTCAACACCAATTGTTTTAATAATTCTAATTCTTCTCTGGAATATAAGTATCCAGTAGGGTTTCCAGGATTACAAATCATTATTCCTTTTGTTTTAGGAGTAATTAATTTTTCAAATTCTGAAATGGGAGGCAACGCAAAACCATTTTCAATAGTAGATTTTACGGGAACAACCTTTACATCAGCCGCACAAGAAAAACCATTGTAATTTGCATAAAATGGTTCGGGAATAATTATTTCATCGCCTGCATTAAAGCAAGTCATCATAGCTATTTCAATAGCTTCGGAGCCACCCGTTGTAATAATAATATCATTTTCATTAATGTTGATATTAAAAGTTCCATAATATCCTGCTAATTTTTTTCTGTACGATTCGATACCTGCCGAATGTGAATATTCCAACACTTTAATATCTGCATTTTTAATTGCATTCAACATCACTTCTGGTGTTTCAATATCGGGCTGACCAATGTTGAGATGATATATTTTTGTCCCGCGTTTTTTTGCGGCTTCAGCATAAGGAACTAATTTGCGAATGGGTGATGCTGGCATTGTGTTGCCTTTGATAGATACTTTTGGCATTTTATTTATTTTTTAAAAGTTCTCAAAGTTAGTATTTACAGATGAATTAAAAATAAAAATGAAAATGATTTTTTTGCGAAAAATAAAAATAGTTATTAAAACAACAAACCCTTTCAGAACTTAATCCGAAAGGGTTTGAAGAGATACTAATATTAAAATTTTAGTGTCCGCCTGCTGGTGTAGCAGCAGGAATAGCAGCTGGTGTAGCATCAGGAGCTGGAGTTGCATCTGGTTTTACAACGCCTTTAATTTTAATAACTTTTGATGCTTCAGCAGCATTGGAAGTTAAAGTAACAGTTTTTTCAAATGCACCAACTCTATCAGTAGCGTAGTGAACTTTAATTACACCTGATTTACCTGGAGCAATTGGTTCTTTAGGCCATTGAGGAGTAGTACATCCGCAAGAACCTACTGCATTACTAATAATCAAAGGAGTTTTACCTGTATTGGTAAATTTGAATTCACGATTACCATCAGCATTGTGTTCAATTGTACCGTAGTCAATTACCTCCGTCTCAAATTTATACTTTGGAGCATTTGGGTCAATAGCTGGTGTTGCTGTTTCTTGTGCAGTTGCTGCAATTGCAACACACATAAATAATCCGATTGATAAGATTGCTTTTTTCATTGTTTGGTTTGTTTTAATTGTTTTTATTGATTGTTTTTAATTTTTATTTTAATGTTTTTCAAATGGTATTGCACCAGCATCATCTTTTTTTCCATTTGTTGGAAACGCTTCTTCGGTAGGTGCTGCGGCAACTTGCCCTTTTATTGTAATTACCTTTTCAGGAGTTTTTGCATTTGAATGTATGGTTACCGTTTTTGTAAAATTGCCCGCTCTTTTTGTATCGTACGTTACTTTTATTACTTGTGATTCACCTGGTTTAATTGGAACATTTTTAGGATAAGTTGGAACCGTACATCCACAAGAACCTTTTGCATCTGTTATAATCAAAGGTTCTTTACCTGTGTTTTTAAATTTGAAATCATAGGTTCCATTTCCAGCATAATCAATTGTTCCAAAATCGTGCATTTCACTTTCAAAAGTAATTTCAGAAAGGCTTGTAGCAGGAGCATCTGCTTTTTCTTGAGCACAAACAGAAATCACTGATAACATGAATACACTAAAACCTAAAACTAACTTTTTCATAATTCAATAAATTTAAAACAATGTAAAATTATTTGTGAAATTATCTTCTAAAATCGTGCCATATTCTAAAAACAGAGAAATTTATTTTCATTAGATTTGTGCCTCTTTCAGAAAAGAAAAACGAAGTAAGTAAATTATTATGGAAATTCCTAAAACCTACGACCCAAAAATTACCGAAGACAAATGGTATGCGCATTGGTTGAAGCATAAATTTTTTAAATCAACACCAGATGAACGCGAACCTTATACAATAGTTATACCACCACCAAATGTAACAGGCGTGCTTCACATGGGACACATGCTGAATAATACCATACAAGATGTGTTGATTCGCAGAGCACGTATGCAAGGAAAAAATGCTTGTTGGGTACCAGGTACTGACCATGCTTCTATTGCTACTGAAGCAAAAGTAGTTGCTTTGTTAAAGGAAAAAGGAATTAACAAATCAGACTTATCACGCGAAGAATTTTTGAAATATGCTTGGGAATGGAAAGAAAAATATGGTGGAATAATTCTTAAACAACTTGAAAAACTTGGCGCTTCCTGCGATTGGGACAGAACCCGATTTACAATGGAGGAAGATTTGAGTGAAGCCGTTATAGATGTTTTTATTGACTTATATAACAAAGGACAAATTTATCGCGGAGTGCGAATGGTAAACTGGGATCCGCAAGGACTAACAGCTGTAAGTGATGAAGAAGTAATTCACAAAGAAGTAAATTCAAAATTATATTTCGTAAAATATAAAATTGAAGGAAGTGCTGATGAATGGATAACCATTGCAACTACTCGTCCAGAAACAATTTTGGGAGATACTGCAATATGCGTTAATCCTAATGATGAACGCTATTCTTCGTTCAAAGGGAAACGCGCCATTGTTCCAATTGTTAACCGTAGCGTTCCAATTATTTTTGATGAATATGTTGATGCAGAATTTGGAACAGGTGCTCTGAAAGTTACACCAGCACACGATATTAACGATTACAATCTTGGAGTAAAACACAAACTTGAAGTGATTGATACAATTGGAGCAGATGGAAAAATGAGTGCTGCTGCTCAATTTTATATCGGTGAAGATAGATTTACTGTTCGCAAAAAAATTGCAAAAGATTTGGAAGAGATGGGACAGGTTGTGAAAGTAGAAGACATCAAAAATAAAGTTGGATACAGCGAAAGAACAAATGCCGTGATTGAACCAAAACTTTCGATGCAATGGTTTTTGAAAATGGATAAAATTTCGAAACCTGCTTTGGAAAATGTTTTGAATGGAGAAATAAAATTAATTCCTGAAAAGTTTGTAAACACTTACAAGCATTGGATGGAAAATGTTCACGATTGGTGCATCTCTCGTCAATTGTGGTGGGGACAACAGATTCCTGCCTGGTATGATGATAAAGGAAATACTGTAGTTTGCAAAACAAAAAATGAAGCGTTTGAAAAATTAAAAAATAAAAATGTAGAATTAAAAATTTCTGATGTTAAACAGGATGAAGATGTGTTAGACACTTGGTTTTCATCTTGGCTTTGGCCCATAAGCGTTTTCGATG
>JAYTXX010000004.1:0-23679 GCA_043742725.1 Bacteroidota bacterium
ATTTACTTTTTACTATTTTCAATTATCATTGTTTCCTGCACCAACTCCACAAAGCTTATGCAAAGCGGAAATTATGATGGGGCAATTTATAATTCAATAAAAAAATTGAAAGGAAGCAAACAAGATGATAAAGAAATTTTGGTACTCGAACAATCGTTCAAAAAAGCAAATGATAGAGATAAAGAAAAAATTAATTTTCTAAAAAAAGAAGGAAATCCTGATAATTGGGATAATATTTTCAACATTTATACTGCTATGAGCAGACGACAAGAACTTGTGAAACCATTGCTTCCATTAGTTGTAAAAAACGAAAACAGAAATGCCAATTTTGAAATTGTAAATTATGATGAAGAAATTATTCAAGCGAAAAAAAATGCCGCTGAATACCTCTATTCACACGCACTTTCGTTGTTAAACAAAAACGATAAAACTCAAGCACGAAAAGCATACTACGAATTTATTGACGTAAAAAAATTCTACAACAATTATAAAGATGTAGATGAAAAAATAAATTTAGCAAGAAATGCAGGAACAAGTTTCGTGATTTTTAAAATGAAAAATACTACGGGAGTGCCTTTGCCCCCTTCGTTTGAAGAAGAATTAACAAAAATTAGTTTAACCGAATTAAACACCGAATGGTTGCAATATCATACCCATCAACTAAAAGATTTAAACTACGATTATACTATATTGGTAAATATGAAAAACATTAGTGTGTCGCCCGAAGCAGTAAAAGAAATTGATTATACCGAAACGAAAACGGTTCCCGATGGTTTTCAATATGTATTGGATTCAAAAGGAAATGTGAAAAAAGATTCGGCAGGAAATGATATGAAAATTCCGAAAACAAAAATTATCTCTTGTGCTGTTTCCGAAAATTATCAAAACAAAAAAGCTACCATTGCTGGCACGCTCGATTATGTAAACAATAGCAACAGTCAACTTTTGAAAACCGACCCAATAATGGCTGAAAACTTTTTTGAATACCGTTCGGCAATTGCTATTGGCGATATAAATGCACTAAAACCCGAAACAAAAGAAAAAATTGGACGCAAACCTATTCCGTTTCCCAGCGGATTTGATATGCTTTTGCAAGCAGGACAAACTTTGAAAGGAATGGTAAAAAATATTATTTATGCAAATAAAAATGTTTTGTATTAATTGCAATGAAAAATTAACCGCAAAGAACAAAGAGAAAAAAGTTATGAATTATGAGTGATATGTGCGTTGTCAGTTCGAGTGTTTTTCTTTTTCAGAAAAATGTATCGAGAACTTATTTTCACCACAGAGAAACAGAGAACGCAGAGAAAATTTGATTTTGCAACAAAACTATTTTATACTTGTATGGAATGAAAAACCAATTTATTTATTCCAAACTTCACACCATTTTCGGCAATGCGATGTTAGGGGCAGTAATTTTATTCTATCCATTCATATTCGTCTCTGTCAAATATTTTTTCAGATTTTCCAGATGTAATATCGTAAATCATAATATTGTCGTTATAGCTATGATATGCGATTTGTTTTTTGTCTGGAGAAATTTTTGGTTTATTCATTCTCTTATTGATTCTTTGAACTATTTTTTCTTGATCAACATCATATAATAGAACTTCTCCTTGGCCTGTAGATGTCAGCCATTGAAACAAGCTTGTTTTAAGAATTGGGATTATTATTATTTTACCATCTTCTGAAATATCAATGTTAAAAATGCCGTTGCCAGTTGTAACGTCACCATAATCAGTATATTTATAAAATAATTTATTGATTTTTCCATTATTATAGTGCACTTCACCTTTGTCAACGTAGAGACAACCATTTGATATACATTTGGGAATTACTTCGCCATATGTCATAGAAGCTGGAGTAATGTCTAATCTGTCAGAACCATAAGGTACAATAATTATAGCGGTGTCAGGATAAAATGCAATAGAATCTTTTCTAAATTCTTTTTTTAAAGTTCTCGAAGTAGAACCATTTAGTCCATTGAATATAAATTCATTTTTAGCTATTAATTTATTACTGTTTTCACGAAGGTCTATGCTGAATTCAGACCACATATATTTTGAGAAATTGAATGAATCGGTTATACTGTCTACTGTTAGGACGCTTAAATTATTATTGTCTTTTTTAAATGGATTAAGGACGAAACATTTATTCTTGAATTCCTCCATTAAAAATGGCTTCGGTTCTTCTTTACCGTTCCAAAGATATAAGCCGTCTTTATTTTTAGCGATAATCAATTTGTTGTTTGATTCAATTGTCTTTGTACAACTGGCTAAAAATATTAATACTATTATATGTATAATCGGTCTATGCATTATTATTGCCACTAACACATATGTTAGCGAAACTGGTTTCGTTTATTTCACCCTTAAATGAACTACTTAAAAACCTAAAAACATTTGTTTATCAAGCACTTAATGTAAAAGTATAAAATTGGAGTAGTTTCGCTAATATTTTTTTCAACATTTATATTACAGGCAAATATATTTAATTATTTTCATCAATCATCAAACAGTCTTTTAATATTTTGCAAACTCAAGCTTGTATGTTTTTAGAACTCGCAAAAGCAAAATTAATTTCAGAAGTCTTGGTATAATGTTTGACAAATTTATTTTCAAAATAAACTCAATTTTGTACCTTTACCATTCTTTATCACACACAATGATTAAAAAATTACTTACACTTGCTTTTTTTATTCTGCTACTTGTCCAAACAAAAGCACAAGCACCAGCCGAAGAATTAACAGGTCCAACAAAATGGTACACCTTTGCCGAAGCCGTGGAATTGCAAAAGAAAAACCCAAAACCCATAATGGTAGATGTTTACACAAGTTGGTGCGGACCTTGCAAAATGATGAGTGCAAATACATTTGGTAATCCATTGATTTCAAAATATTTAAATGAAAATTTTTATCCTGTAAAATTTAATGCCGAAACATTTGATAGTGTTACTTTTAATGGCTATGTTTTTAAAAATAAAAATGCACCAAGTACACCTCGTCCTGTTCACGATTTTGCCATTTCCATTTTAGACAGTAAGTTGGTTTATCCTTCCATTGTGTTTTTAAATGAAAATGTACAACGCTTAAATGTACTCACTGGATATTATTTGCCCAACCAATTTGAACCTATTATAAAATACTTTGGAAGCGGAAGATACAAGGATGTAAACTTTGATGATTTTCAGAAAACATTTGTTCCTGAAATAAAATAGAAACCTTTTAATTATTTTATCGTACAACACAACTACCTTTTAGGAAAATTAAAATCCAACTTTATGGAAATAGATACGCTACCAACAATAAATTTGAAATCTAAAATACTTAATGTATTAAAGATAAAAAATTATTCGTATGCTGATTTGGCTATATATCTCTGTGTTTCCGAAAGTGAGTTAGATACTGCATTAGAAAACAACTCAATGGAAATACGTACCCTCGAACTTATTTCAAAAGAGTTGCGCATTCCTTTATATAGCTTTTTCCGTGAAAATATAACAGGCTTTGATTTTGAAAAAGAATCGTATTACAATGTAAATATTTGGTCGAAAGAAGAAGCAAAATATACGTTGGAATTGAAAGCACTTCGCCAAGAAATTGAAGACTTAAGAGCTCAATTGCGTCAAAAAGATTTATTGGTTGATGCTCTTGAAAGCCAAATAAAATAAAGCATTTCCCTTCTTTTTATTTTTTAACTCTGGTTGCCAAATTATTTTATTTTTTCACAATAATTTCACTTATTTATAGTTATTACTTTGCTTAAGTTTCAAAAACTACAATAAATGTGTACTTTTGAAACAGATTTAAAACGGCTTGTTATGACCATTAAAAAATATTTTACGCTACTATTATTACTATTTTCATATACCATATTTGCCCAACAAAACTCACAACCAACACAAAATAATTTAATTCAATTTTCGGGTATTGTGGTTGAAAATGATAGCTTACGACCAGTGCCCTACACAAGTGTGATTGTGAGAAACAAACATTTCGGTGGAACCATCAGCGATTACTTTGGTTATTTTTCTTTTGTGGCACACAAAAACGATACAATAGAATTTTCAGCAATTGGATTAAACTCTGCTGTGTTTATTATTCCCGATTCATTAACTACTAACAAATATTCATTGATACAAGTATTGAGAACAGATACCATCACATTAAAAGAAACGGTAGTATATCCTTGGCCCACAAAAGAACAATTTAAACAAGCTTTCTTAAAATTAAATTTACCTGATGATGATATGGCTCGTGCATCACGCAACATGGATAGAGCTGATATGAAAGAACGAATGGTGGGAATGGCAGTGGATGCAAGTCTTAATTACAAATACACAATGCAACAATATCAAAGTAAATTGTATTACGCAGGACAATTACCTCCCAATAACCTTTTAAATCCAATAGCTTGGGCTAAATTTATTCAAGCATGGAAAAATGGCGATTTTAAAAAGAAAAAAAAATAAGTCCATTTTTATTAAAGAAACAATTAGCTAACAGTGAAAAAGAAAAATAGAATATTTCAATTTTTAATAATTGCTCTTTCTTTGTTTGCTTGTGTTTCTGCTTATTCACAAAACACTGCTACCGTATTCGGAAGAATTACCAACAACGAAAATGAACCAATTGAAGATGTGAGCATTTCCATTTTAGGTTCATCGCAAGTGGCTACGTTTACTAACAAATCGGGAGAATACTCCTACTCCATTCCTGCTGATAAAGATGTGGTTATTGTTTTTTATAACATCAATCATCTGCAAGAACAAAAGAGCATACGAGTTGCTGCAAATCAAAAATTGGAGTTGAATAAAACATTGGTATTTAAAAATAATATCAAAGAAATTGAAATTACTGATAACAATCGCTTTCAAGAATTAACTCGTATTGATCCACTAAACATTACTCATATTCCCACAGCCAGTCAGGATTTTAATGCTATACTATTTACACTTCCAGGCGTATCGAGCCGAAACGAATTGAGTTCAACCTATTCTGTTCGTGGTGGAAATTTTGATGAAAATTTAGTGTATGTAAATGGAATAGAAATTTATCGTCCATTCCTTGTTCGTTCGGGACAACAAGAAGGATTGAGTTTTGTAAATGGCGATATGGTTTCCTCTGTGCTTTTTTCTGCTGGCGGTTTTGAAGCAAAGTATGGCGATAAAATGTCGAGTGTGTTGGATGTGCAATATCGCAGACCTCGCAAATTTGCAGGAACAGTTTCTGGAAGTTTACTTGGTGGAAATATTCATTTGGAAGGTGCTACAAAAAATTACAGATTAACTTGGTTAATTGGTGCACGCTACAAAACCACAAAATATTTATTAGGAGGATTGAATACAAAAGGAAATTACAAACCTTCCTTTGGCGATATTCAAGCGTATGTTACCTACGATTTAACAACCAATTGGGAACTCGATTTTCTTGGAAACTATGCAAGCAATGTGTATCAAGTAATTCCAGAAAACCGCGAAACCGATTTTGGAACAGTAAATCAAGCATTGCGCTTGAAAGTATATTTTGATGGGCAAGAAATTGATAAATACACTACTATGCTTGGTGCTATTTCAGGTATTTATCACAGCGATAATGATAAACTAAATTTAAAATTTATTGGTACTGGTTTCAAAAGTAAAGAGAGCGAAGCATTTGACATACAAAGTCAATATTACATTGATGAATTGGAAACCGATTTTGGAAAACCAAACTTTGGCGATGTAGTTGCCAATCGTGGGGTTGGAACGTATATTGACCATGCAAGAACAAACCTTACCGCTTATGTATTGAGTGCCGAACACAAAGGAACCTACACAGCTGGACACAAACAATTGCTTTGGGGAGCAAAATACAACCGAGAAATAATTAACGATAAATTGAGCGAATGGAAATATGTGGATAGTGCTGGTTTTTCTGTACCCACAGGTGTTTCATACAATCCATCAACAGAAATTATTTTGCAAAATGTTATCAAACAAAAAATAAATATTTCATCAAATCGTTTGTCGGGATTTGTGGAAGGCATTGTGAGTAAAGAAACAAAAGATACTTCTACCATTTCTGCAACACTTGGTTTGCGTGCAAACTATTGGGATTTGAACAAACAAGCATTGGTTGGACCACGCGGAAGCATTGGCATAAAGCCCAATTGGAAACGTGATTTTCTTTTCAAGTTTTCATCAGGATATTATTATCAACCTCCATTTTACAGAGAGTTGCGAAACGAAAATGGAATTATCAATTACAACATAAAAGCACAAACATCTATTCACTTTGTGTTATCAAGCGATTATAATTTCAAATCGTGGAAACGACCATTTAAATTTACTGCTGAAGCTTATTACAAATATTTGGATAACATTATTCCCTATTCGGTTGATAATGTACGAATCACGTATTCGGCAAAAAACAATGCAAGTGGATATGCTACTGGTATTGATTTGAAAGTGAATGGCGAATTTGTAAAAGGTTTAGAATCTTGGTTTTCATTGTCTATTATGGAAACAAAAGAAAACATTAAAAATGATTTTTATTACGAATATTACAACAGCGATGGAGAAAAAATTATAAAAGGCTACACAGCAAATAGCAAAGCTGTGGACAGTGCTCGATTTGAACCAGGTTATATTCCTCGCCCAACTGACCAACGCGTAAATGTTGGTTTATTTTTTCAAGATAAAATGCCAGGTATTCCAAATTTAAAAATGCACTTGAATTTATTGTTTGGAAGTGGAGTTCCATTTGGTGCACCACATACACAACGCTATCAACAAACATTACGTATGCCTTCATACAGAAGAGTTGATTTAGGATTTTCGTATCAAGTGTTGAGAGAAAATAGAAAAGTGAAAGAAAAAAGTGTTGGACGTTATTTAAAATCAGTTTGGGTAAGTTTAGAAGTTTTCAATTTGTTGGGCACCAACAATACCGTTTCCTACATTTGGGTGGAAGATGTAACAAGTCGCCAATATGCAGTTCCCAACTATTTAACACAACGCCAACTTAATCTTCGTTTGATTATTAAATTTTAAATTTACAATGCAGTAAATATTAAAATAAAACAATTATAACAATGCTTTACACAAAAGAAACAATAGAAAAAGTAATTAATGATTTTATACCTACACTGCTGGTTCAAAAGAATTTTTGTTGCTAATAGATTTAAGAAAAAAGAATTGGTGTAATATTTTAAAAGAGAGTTTCAATATTTATACATTTAAAAGCATTAAATATTTATAAACCATAAAAACAAAAACCTATGAAAAAAATAATTTCACTCACACTTATTTGTTTTTGCTTATTAGCAAAACAAATTACTTTGGCACAAGATGGTTCTTTAGATTTAACCTTTAGTGGAGATGGGAAACAAACCACCGATATTGGAAATAGCTATGATTATGCTTATTCAGTCGCCATTCAAGGGGATGGCAAAATAGTGGTGGCGGGTACTGCAAAATTCTTCAGCGGATTGGGAATGAGTAGCGATTTTGCTATAGTGCGCTATAACAGCGATGGAAATTTAGATAGTACCTTTAGCGGAGATGGTATACAAACTAAAGATATTGGAAGCAGGTCTGATTATGGTTATTCAGTGGCTATTCAAACTGATGGAAAAATAGTAGTGGCGGGTTTTTCCTTAAATGAAACAGATTTTGATTTTGCTTTAGTGCGTTATAATAGCGATGGAACGTTGGATAATACCTTTAGCGAAGACGGAATACAAACAACCGCTATTGGAAGCGGTAATGATGCGAGTTTTTCAGTCGCGATTCAAGCTGATGGAAAAATAGTAGTTGTGGGTTACGCTTTCTTCAATGGATCAAAAAATGATTTAGCTATTGTACGATATAATAGCGATGGTACTTTGGATAACACCTTTAGCGGAGACGGAATACAAACCAATGATATTGGAGGCGATAGTGATGAGGCGTATTCTGTCGCCATTCAGCCAGATGGAAAAATAGTTGTTTTAGGAAAGTTCTTATATCCAGACAATTTTAGTTCACAGGATTATGATTATGCCCTTTTGCGCTATAACAGCGATGGTTCGTTGGATAATAGCTTCAGCGGAGACGGATTCAAAACCTCTCATTTTGGAACTAATGATATTGCACATTCTGTTGCCATTCAATCTGATGGCAAAATTTTGGTGAGCGGTTATGTCGAGACTGGACCAGGTTATTATGATCTTTTCCTTTTCCGTTATAACAGCGATGGCACTTTTGATAATACCTTTAGCGAAGACGGGATACAAACCAACGCTATTGCAAGCACGAATGCATATGCTTCTTCAGTTACCCTTCAAACTGATGGCAAAATAGTGGTGGTGGGGCAATCTTCTTTTGGAGGAAAAAATGATTTTGTCTGTTTGCGTTATAACAATGATGGTACTTTAGATAATAATTTTGGCGTAGGTGGAAAATTAACCACCGATTTCGAAAATAGTGAAGATTTTGGTTATTCAGTTGCTATTCAAAACGATGGCAAAATAGTTGAGGTGGGTCGATCCAATGGTAAATTTGCCGTAGCAAGGTATAACGGAATTAATACTGGTATTGAAGAAAATAGCTCAGAGAAAGATATCAGACTCTATCCTAATCCAACAACAGGAAAGTTTATAATTGATAATAGAGAATTGAAAATTGAAAAAGTCGAGGTGTTTAATTTACTTGGAGAAAAAATTTATCAAGATGTTATTTCAAACGGAGCGAGAAATCTCTCCATCGATTTAAGCAATCAAGCAAAGGGAATATATTTCGTAAATTGTATTACCGATAAAGGTTCACAGAGAGTTAAAGTTGTGAAGCAATAAAAATAATTTTTTAAAAATCTCCATTCTCTACTAATTTTATTGCTTCTTCAATGGCTCTGTCATTGCCTTCGCCATCATAATCTACTTTCAGATTTGAGCTGAACATCAATGCTACACTTTGCCACATAAAAGCAGAAAATGAACCACGCATGGTTTTTATAACATCATAAGTTGTTCTTCCTGTTTCTCTATCAATCAATTTTATTAATATTCTTCCCTGATTAATACTTAAATTTTTTAACTCTTCGCCAAATTGTTTTTTTAATTGTTCCTCAACAAGTTTTGTATATTTTTTTCTATCATCTTCATTCATTTCTGCCAAAATATGGTCGTACTCTTTTAGTTTAGCAGCCGCTAAAATTGCATACGGATAAACTTTTTTGGTATTATACTTTATTCTATCCCAAGCCACTTGTTGTTTTCTATTTTTAAAAACACGATTGGCATAACAAGTAATTGTTTCAAGTTTTATATATGGAATTGTATCGCCTTCATAAACAGTAGTGGGAACCATTATTACCTTTTCTGGCAAAGGCTTTAAAGAAGTTGTATCTTTTTGTGCAAAAGAAAAAAAAGTAAAGAGAAAAAATAATATGAATATTTTTTTTGCCATTCGGCTTATAAGCAAATTTTATGCTCGATTTTCATAACGAAAAATGTAACAAAAAATTGTAAATGAATTAGCCAATCCCATTAATTCGTTTTCCACGCAAAGCTTTTTGACCATTCATAAAATTTATCCACTTCACTTTTATGTGATTTAAGCCATTTTGCAACATCTGTATAATCCGAAGAAGCGAAAGCGATGTATCCAAATGTTTTTATTAAATCTTTATCTTTCATTTCTACAAAATATGGAACATAATAATCCCAATAAAACCCATTATTATTTTTTTTAGTTTCACTTAATGAAGCGCAAACCGTTTCAAATTTTCGAATAAATTGCTCTACCTCTGTACTCTTTTTGTTTTTTTTATCATAATCTAAAGCAGAACTCATTGATAATAATAGATCTACTGATGTAAAGCTATTTTCTTTCGGTTTGCCTTCAGATGTAGTATCTGCTAACATATCGGAACTTAAATTAATTGTAATAGATTGTTTACCTGTTTTTTCTACATTAGCTTTCATTAGAACTTGTACATTTTCAAGATTTTCCTTTGCCCTTTTACTTTCTGGTTCTATTACAAAAAATCTACAATACGCTAATAGTGCAGGTATTCTTTTATTTTTTATATCTAAAATACGAGCAATGGCATTATGTGAGCTAGCGTGTTTAGGATTCGAAAGAATTGATTTTTGAAAACACAAAATTGATTCATCGTATTTTTTTACACTCGACAGCGTAATTCCTTTATTAAAATATAATTGATAGAAATCAGGATATTTTTTTAATCCTTCATCATATATTTCAATTGATTTATCTGTTTTTTTTAATTCATCTAAAGCATTTCCGTAAGTAACATAAACAGTTTTTAGATTATCTTCAGATGAATGTTTCTCTATTGCTTTTTGGCAACACACGATCGATTCATCATATTTATTCATAGATAACAAAGAATAGGCTTTTTCTGCCAATGCTAATAAATTGTCTTGGTCAAGTTCCAATGCCTTATTATACTTTGCAATTGCTCCTTCATAATCACCTTTATCGTGATATGCAATTCCTTCATCAACCAATTTTTCAGCATTTTCTTTATACTGTGCAGATATTGCATTACTACAAAATGCAAAAACCAAGAACAAGATTGTTTTTTTCATTTGATATTATTTTTAAGTACTAATTTAATCTATTGCTTTTCCACTTTGAAACAGATGCTGTATTGTTTTCATCAACAACTACATTTACTGATTTTTTATTCATCATTTTTGCACCGAACAGTGCTGCAATTTCAGCTTCATCTTCGTTTTCTATTGCAAGCATTTCAGGCTTAAAATAATGTTTGATAAAATGTGTATCAAAATTTCCTGAAGTAAACGCATCGTGTTTCAACACAAATTTACAAAATGGTAAAGTTGTTTCCACTCCAATAATTTTATAATCATCAATTGCACGAATCATTCTGTTAATGGCTTCTGATCTATCTTTTCCATAAGAAATAAGTTTCGAAATCATTGGGTCATAATAAATTGGAATATCCATTCCCTCTTCAAAACCATCATCCACACGCACTCCCAATCCTTGCGGACGTTTATAAGTAACGAGTTTTCCAATATCTGGTAAAAAATTATTTGTTGGATCTTCAGCATACACACGCACTTCCACACTATGTCCATTTATTTTTAAATCTTCCTGTTTGAACGAAAGTTTTTCGCCACGTGCAATTTTAATTTGTTCTTTTACCAAATCAATTCCTGTAATCATTTCTGTTACTGGATGCTCTACTTGCAAACGAGTGTTCATCTCCAAGAAATAGAAATTTTTATTTTCATCTAATAAAAATTCTACTGTTCCTGCTCCTGTGTAATTACACGCTTTACCAACATTCACAGCACATTCGCCCATTGCTTTACGAATTTCGGGAGTTAATACCGAAGAAGGTGCTTCTTCAATCACTTTCTGGTGGCGTCTTTGAATAGAACATTCACGTTCAAATAAATAAACAATATTTCCATGCGAATCGCCCAAAATTTGAATTTCAATATGGCGAGGACCAGCAACATATCTTTCAATAAAAACAGAACCATCGCCAAAAGCCGATGTAGCCTCACTCACAGCCAACTTCATTTGTTCTTCAAATTCTTCAATATGTTCAACAATGCGCATTCCTTTTCCACCACCGCCAGCACTTGCTTTAATCAACAAAGGAAAACCTGTTGCCAATGCCACTTTTTTTCCTTCTTCAGTACTACTAATAGCCCCTTCGGAACCAGGCACCATTGGTATTTTATATTTTTTCGCAGCCGCTTTTGCCGATAATTTATCGCCCATCATATCCATTGCTTCTGGCGATGGACCAATAAAAATGAATCCTGCTTTTTTTACTGCAGCTGCAAAATCAGCATTCTCCGATAAAAATCCATAACCCGGATGAATGCCATCAACATTTAATTTTTTACATACTTCAATAATTTTATCTCCTAACAAATAAGATTGGTTACTTGGTGGAGGACCAATACAAACAGCCTCATCAGCATATTTTACAAACGGTGCATTTCTGTCTGCTTCTGAATAAACAGCAACTGTTTGTATTCCCATTTCTCTGCACGAACGCATTACTCTTAAGGCAATTTCACCACGATTTGCAACTAATATTTTTTTCATTTTATAATGTGATAGGATAATTAATTTTCAATTTTTGTATGCTATACAAATATAACGGAATGAAAATTACAAGAGAAAAAATTGAACTATTTATTTCAATTAATATTTTTCACTCCCTTGTGAAATTGTTCTAAAAACAAACGAATAATTAATTGGTATTTTCTAAAATCAATTGTTTGGTCGGGATTAAAATCAAGGTTATTTAAGCCATTCAAGGTGTTTTCAAAATCGGGTTCTATATCGTTTGTGAGTACACTCAATTTTGCATTTATAGTTTCTGTTTCTTTGTTTTGTTGCTGCAAAACATAAATCAAATTTTTCAACACGCTTGTATTTTGCTCATCTAATTGCAGTGCTTTTAAATAATTAATTTCAGCTTGTTTAAAATTATTAAGCATCACAAATTCATTTCCAATCATTAAATACAGATGTGGCAAATGTTTTATAATTTGTTCAACATCTACTAATAATTCCAATGCTTCTTCGTGTTTGTTTTCACAAGATAAAAGCACTGCTTCTAATACTTCTGGAGATTGAATTTCTCTAATACATTTTTGTTTAAGAACAGTAACCACTTCTCTTGCTTCTATGTTTTTTTTCAAGTGTTGCAAGCAAGTTGCATACTTTAAACCATAACGATAAACTGATTTATTTTCATCAACCAATTTTGCAAGTAAAGGCAAAGCTTCATCGTATTTTTTTATACTAATTAAAACTGAACTCAAATAATAGTGCGATTCACTCACTATTTTTTTTAATGCCAATTCTTTGTTTTCATTTAATTTTTCAATGTAACCAAGTTCCATCATTTGAAACATAGCTTCTGTCGAATGCCAAGAATTTTCAATACAATCAGCTGCATGCAAACCTGCATTTCCATTTACATTTTCCCAACTTTTTATTTTTTCAATTGATTCAGTTGAAACTAAAACATCTTGCAATACTTTACCATCCATATCTTCTGCCATTGGCAAATCAAACAATTGCAAAATAGTTGGAGTGATATCAAGTAATGTGGCACCTTTTATTTTTTCGTTTTGCTTCACTCCTGCTCCACTCATACAAATAATTCCAAATGGAGCATGCTCTAAAGATGGTGATGCTGGGTCGTTTGGCAAACGAACTGGTCGCAAATGATTAGAATAAAATCCGTGGTCGGACAATAAAATAGTTGTAACATTATCTCCAGCACATTCTATTAATTCGCCAAGCATTGTATCGTGATGAATGTACATTTGAGAAATAACATTGTTGTATAATTTAAAATAATCATCTGGAACGCCTACCATTTGTGGCGAATAGAATTTCATAAACGTATGACTAATTTGATCAATAGTATCAAAATAAATTCCTGTGAAATCCCAATCCGTATTTTTCAAAATATATTTTCCAACATTTTGAATGCTATTGCAATTCGCCAATAAACTTGCTAAACTATGCAAGTGTTTATCTTTATCTTGATTAACAGTTTCGGCTTCTGACACAAAAGATACTAATTGCTGAAGTGTTATTTCATCTGCAAACACTCGCAATTTGGCAATTGTTTCACTCAAATTTGAAGGATGAACAGAGTTTGATATCAGCCCATTTTCTTTTTCAAATTTGGTAAACATATTAGAAACATAAATTCCATTTACTGGCTCTGCTGGATGGCTTGGCCACCAACCCACCACATTTGTTTTGAAATTATTTTGAGAAAGAATATTCCAAACGGCTTTTCCATTGCGAGATGTAACCGATGCTGGACGAGCTTCACCCGAAGCAATATCTGGTTCGATAAAACCTAAAACACCATGTTTATCAGCAGTTTTTCCTGTTGCAATTGAAGTCCAAAGCATTGGAGAAAGTGCAGGTTCAAGCGTTTGAACTGTGCCTGAACTTCCTTTGTTCATTAAGTTTTGGAGGTTTGGCATTTTGCCATTTTGCAAAAGTGGAGTAATAATTTTCCAATCGGCAGCATCCCAACCTATCAACAAAACTTTTTTTTTCATACTGAAATTAATATCGCTGAATTTTTCCACTACCTGTCATCGGCAATGAATCTACAATTTTCACACGCTGTGGAATTTTATAGGTTGAAAGTCGCTTTCTACAATACGTCAATACATCTTCTACATCAATTGTTTGCCCTTCATTCAAAACCAATTCGGCTTGAATAATTTGTCCCATTAGTGGATGAGGAACCCCAGTAATTCGTGCTAATTTTATTTCGGGTAATGTTTCTAATACACCTTCTACTTCCTCTGGAAACACTTTATTTCCTGCTACATTAATCATTGATTTTTCTCTTCCTTCAATTTTCACTAAACCATCAATTGTTTTTGTTGCAAAATCGGCAGTAAGAAAATATCCATTTTTTAATACTTCTTCGCGCAATGTTGGAGGAGATAAATAAGCATCAAACATTCCAGGTCCTTTAATTGCAAGATGTCCGATAACTCCCGTTGCAACAGGATTGTAATTGTCATCTAAAATTTCAACATCATAATCAGGTAATGCATGTCCAACAGCATCGGGATGTTCAGCTGATTTTACAGAATTTATCATTGGCAAACCAATTTCAATAATTCCATACGCTTGACTCACATCAATTCCAAAACGAGATTTGAATGCTTTGCAAACATCAAGCGAAATAGCTGCTGATGTTGATACAACTCGTTTTAATGTTTTCATTTGTTGTGTTCCGTTATCACTTGCAAGCAAACGAATTTGCATTGGCGAAGCATAAAGCAAAGTGCCATTATGTTCGTTGGTAATATCAATAATATTTCTTGCCAAAAAATCTTTTGCAATAGCAATGGCTGCTCCATAACGAATGTATAAAACAATGGAAACAACAAAGTGATATGCCATTGGCAAAACCCAAACAACAGTATCACCCAATCCTAAATTCAAGGCTTTATTAGCACCTTCTATTCGTTCAATTACTGATTGATGAGAAATTAAAACTCCTTTTGATTTTCCAGTTGTACCCGATGTAAACCTTATAAATGCTGGATTTTTAACGTGTGGTGCAAATAATTTTGCTTTATCAACGCTTGTCCATGCAAAACGAAAATATTCTGTTTTTGTTTTAATCTCTATCGAATTTCCTTCTACTGGTTTAAAACCATGTTTATCATCAATCACTGCATGTAATTGCGATTCGCTCAATACATCATCAATTTCACTTTTTTTCAATTGATGCGACATTGGCATTACTGTAGCATCACAACCAATAACTGCAAAAATTCCTATTATAAAATTTCTACTGTTTCTAGCCATCACAGCCACTCCCATTCCTTCACAAATACCCAATTCAATTAATTGTAATCGTAATTTTTCTGTTTCATTATATAGTTGCTGAAAAGTAAGCATACCAAATTCATCATACACAGCGGGCATATCTGGCCACTTTTGTGCTGACTCTTTTAGTATTGTATAAACGTGTGCATTGTTCATATTGCGAATATAACAATTTAGATTTTAGATAAAATGTAAAAAAACATAGAATTTATCATTGTTAGTAGATGAAACAAATCATAATTGATTTTGTTGAATTTGGGAAATAATTTCTTGTTCCGAAATATTAACTATTTTGGCAGAAGCCAACTTTCCAGCGGCATAGCCTGTTTGCAAGCAGGTACCCATAACACGCGCACTTGCAATGGCATCATCGGTTGCCGAAATAATTCTTCCAGCAAAATATAAATTTTCTATTGATGCTGATTTTAAACAATCGGCTGGAATTTGATACACATCGTTTTCTGCAAAATACTGCATTTGCACACGTTTATCCTGTCCCCAAATTTCAATAGGCCAAGCGCCATTTGCAATTCCGGTTTCAAATTTTCTACACGTAAGTACATCTTCTTTCGTTAAAATATATTTACCTTTTGCTCTATAACCTACTCTAATTCCAACTTCTGGAGCAACGCTAACTAATTTTGCAGTTTTAAAAATTGAACTATTTGAAATTAAATAGGAAGACAATTTGTGAACTAATTGATGTGATTGTTCTGTGAGTTCATTTATTTTTTCTTCCGAAAAATCAACAACATGAGGAATTCCAATTTTAAAACTTACACAATTATTTTTCAAAGAACCAGGAACTACGGTTACTCTATCAAAAGTAGAATCGAGCAAATTACTATCAATAGCTTGTTTCAACTCTTTTATTAAAATCATTCCCAATTTTGCTTCATCAGTAATGGAAATATTACTCATTGTAAAAACCTGCGCTGCTGCTTGAAAATAATCGTTTTTAATTAAAGGTAACTTTGCATTTAAACTCACGCTACTTTCTCCTGAACAATCAATTATTTGTTTTGCATAAATAATTTTTTTGTTATTAGTTTCAACTTCTGTAATGTTATTACTCTCAATTTTTACATTTTTTAATCGTGTATCAAATAGTGTTTTCACATTATTTTCATTCAAAAAATCTATTGATATTTTTTTGAAAGCAGCAACATCATAAGGCAAATAATGCAAACCTATTGTGTTGTGCAAAGGTTCTGTATTTGATTCGTGTTTTAATTTTTCTGCAAATAATTTTGCAAATCCTTTTACAGCATATTCTGTTTTTTCATTTTTTGAAAAATGGTATAAGCCACACACAGTACCCACTTCAGATGCTGTTGCTTTTCCTCCCAAGTAGTTATTTTTTTCAATTAATACTACTTTTGCTCCAGCTTGTGAAGCAGCCACAGCAGCCGAAACTCCTGCAGAACCACCACCAATTATAAGAATATCTGTAGTGAATTTTTCCAATTTTTAAGATTGTAAAGTAAGCTGTCTTAATTTTTTTTCAACTTCAAAAATGTCTGTACTAGTTATGGATGCTGTGGAATAAGCGATTGTTAATTTTAACGCATTGCCATACGTGTAAAATGCAAATGTTAATCCTGGAGGATATGTTTTGGGAGGATAAATAGTTATATCATTCAATGGGGTGCCCAGTAATGATTTCATATCATTAATTCCTTGTCCTGTGGAAGTATATAAAAAGCTTGCCATTGCTCCATCGCCAGGTCTATTTACCAAATGATAATACAATTTTGATGGAATGTATCGCATCATATTCAACAGCATTTCATATTTTTTTGGCATTTCCATTTTCAGTTGTTCTGCCATTTGTGCTGACAAACCTGTAACCTTTTCTTTCAAACTTTTTAATTTACCAATATTAATACGATAAAATAAACAAGAAATATTATTTGAAATAATAGGTCCTTTTGCTCCTCTCAATCTTGTGTCGCAAGGAACTGGAACCCAAAAATATTTTTCACTTGTGCCTACTTTTAATGTTTCGTTTACAATGGTTGCGCAAATTGCAAGCAAAAATAAATTGATACCAAATCTATCACCATTTTTATTCGCATTCGCTTCTATTTTTCTAGTTTCTTCTGCTGTAAAATAAATTGTTTTGAAATTAAATTCGCAGCAATTTTCTACTTTTTTTTCGGCTGGAGAAACAATACTTGGTGTAGATGATTTGGCAATAAAAGCCTTTACCTTGTACATATTTCGGATGTGTGCAAGCAATCCAATTTTTTTTTCTTTTTTAGGAAATAAAATTTCTTCTGTTAACGTACTTTCTATTTCATCAAATGATTTAATCAACATTCCTGCTCCACGACCATCCATAATAATGTGGTGCCAAGAGAACACAACTGTTGATTTATGATTTGGAAAATGAATTAAATCTGCTTCAATAAAAGAAGTTGAATCTAAAGAAATGCCTTTATTAAAAATTACTTCAGGAATTTCATTTGTTTGTTCTGAATAATGTTCGCGAATAACAATTGTGTTATTTCCCTTTGTGTATATCCAATGCGGAGAAGTTATAACATTTCCATTACACAATTTCACATTGCAAAGCCAATGAACAATTTTGGAATTAGAAAGTCGTTTTTGAATTTGTTCTTTTGAAATATTTTCATCAAAATGAAAAGCCATTCGTATCATATTGTCACCAGCCGAATGCTTTGCGCTATGCAAATCCAAAGCTAAATGAAAACAATCTGTACCGCTTAATTTTATTTTTGATGGCAGACTCAATGATTACAATTTAGTTATACTAATAATTTATGAGTTGTAATTGCAAGTGCATTTATTGTTTTAAAATTTTCTGGTTGCAATAAATCATCTGGAATTACTACTCCATATTTTCGTTCAATAAATAAAATAATTTCCACTATTGAATACGAATCTATTCCCACATCACGCATCAATGTATCGTTAGTGATTTCAACACCTTCGGCTAAAATATTATTTTTAATAAATTTTTTTAACTCTTCACTAATTGTATTAATATCAGGCATTTTATAAAAAATTATATATTTCGTTTAATACGATTTACAACTGAAGCAATGGACATTGTTATTACAAAAAACATGATTAATTTAATTGCATCTGGTAAAATTTCAGTTGCAGTTTTTCCTCGTAAAAATAAATCATAAAATCCGTTTAGCGACCAATTTAAAGGAGAAAATGAACTTAAATGGCGCATCATTTCTGGCATTACATAAGTTGGCACCCAAACTCCGCCAATAGCCGATAATAACAAAATAGAAAGCGAACCCATAATTGCACTTTGTTGTTCGGTTGATGCAATTGTACCAACCATAACGCCATAACCTGTTGCCGCAAATGCTGTTGCCAAGGTAATGATTGCAATTCCTAAATAACTATTTCCCATTATTAATGTGGGCAAACCAATCATTGGTAAAAAATATAAACCAACTGTCATCATCAATAAAAATTGTATTAAACAAACTATTACATAAACAATAATTTTTCCGTTTATCATTAGTAAATATGAACTTGGCATGGTGTGTAAACGAAAAACACTTCCTTCCGTTTTTTCTTTCATAATACTTCCTGCCAATGGAATTACAATAAAAAACATTGCAAAAATTGTCCAAGCTGGAACATTGTGTTGTACTGCATTTGGAACAATTTCTGTAATTTCATTAGAAGCATATTCTTCTTTGTATCTTATAATTTGTGTTTGTGCATACGCATTAATTGGTTGTTGTTTTTTATCAGGAATTATTTCAGCAATTTGTTCCGAAAATGTTTGAAACATTATTTTTGTTTTGATGATAGAAATAAATTCGTGCAAACTACTTGTTACCGAAGTTAAAAAAGATTTTTTTGTAACAGGGTCAATGAAAAGCTGTATTTCTATTGAATCTGCCGCTGTTGATTTTTCAATTGCTTGAGGAGCAGCATCGGTATTCAATGTTTGCGTAACCAACAATTTTACATTTTTACGAATAGCTTCTGTTGCACCTTTTGGTATCACTATTCCAATTAAATAATTGCCATTGGCAACTTCTTGTTTTGCTCTTTCAATTGTAGCTGGTTTTCCATCAATAGAATCACTAAATGAACACAAATCGGAATGTTGTAAACCTTGTGCAACAGCAATTCCAAGCGAATCTTTATCATTATCAACACAAATAATTGGAACACCTTTTTCATTCAATGTTTTAAATGCCGAATCTTGAATAAGTGTCATCACCAAAATTAAAAGCATTGGCATAATAAAAAGAATGGAAAGTCCCACCTTATCGCGAACGAGTACAAGGGATTCTTTTTTTATTACAGCTATTAATTTCTTAAACATATTAATCTCGAAGTGCTTTGTTTGTTAATTTTAAAAATACACTTTCTAAATTGAGGCAACCCGAATTGCTTGATATTAGCTCTTTGGGCGAACCTTCAATAATTATTTTTCCATTATCAATTATGGCAACTTGTGTACAAAAATGTTCTGCTTCATCCATGTGATGTGAAGTGTAAATAATGGTTGTACCCGTTTTATTTAATTCTTTCAAATGTTCAATAATTACATTTCGCGACTGAACATCAACTCCAACTGTTGGTTCATCTAAAAACAAAATTTTAGGGTCGTGTAAAATTCCCGCAATTAAATTTACTCTTCTCTTCATTCCTCCCGAAAATGTGGATACTCGCCTATTTGAAGCATCTGTTAAGCCAAAAGTAGTTAGCCACTTATCAATTTTTTCTTTCAATGTTTTTCCACTTAAACCGTACATGTGTCCGAAAAAATTTAGATTTTCTCTTGCAGTTAAAGATGGGTACAACGCAATATCTTGCGGAACTACACCAACAATTTGTTTGATGTGTGATAAATCACCGTTCAAATTCATTCCATCAACAACAACACGACCGCTTGATGGAGGAAACAAGCCACAGAGTATGGAAATGGTAGTTGTTTTGCCCGCACCATTTGGTCCAAGCAATCCAAATATTTCATTTCTATTTATAGAAAACGAAATACCATCAACAGCAGGTTCGTTGTTTTTGCCGTTGAATTTTTTGGATAAATTATGTATTTCTATTATAGCGTTTGTATTCATTAAAGGAGCGCAAATTTAACAAATAAAACGAGATAATTTGCGCCCTATTTTCGCTTTCAGAAAGTGATAAAAGTCAGTATTAATTTAGCTTAAAATCTAAATTATTTTGCTTCAATAATTCGAGCAATTCATTATTTGGATTAAGCTTCAAACGCTTTGATGGCAAAAGAATAGAAACATTTTCATCAGTATCATAAACCTTAAATTGTAACGAACAATTTCGTGGTTGAACTTCTGCATTTTGTTTCAACAACTCATTTATTTTTTCAATCAAACTATCGTTCACATTTTTTACAGGAATATTAATAGTGATTGTTTTTGCAAGTTTATCGCGCAATTCAGAGAGTAATTGGATATTGGTAACTCTAAATTCCATGTTGCCCGAATTTCTAAAACGCTCGGCTATTTTGCCTTTCACGTATAGAAATAATCCTATTGTCATGTATTGTTTAAACTTGATGTAATCTTCGCCAAAGAAAACCAATTCAGCAGAATCTTGATAATCTTCCACTGTCATTTTTCCCCAAGGATCGCCTTTTTTAGTAACGCCATTGTGAACATTTGTAACAATTCCGCCAAAACTTAATTCTTTATTTTTATTCTCTTCAATTTTTTTTGTGTCGCTAATTGTGTGCGAACAGAAATTATCAATTTCCAATTTGTAATTATCCATCGGATGTCCAGAGATAAAAAAACCAACTACTTCTTTTTCGTATTTCAATTGTTCTAAATTATTCCATACTTCACAAACAGGAATTTTTGGCTCGGGCATATCCACCTCTGTTTCTTCGCCAAACAATGATACTTGCGAGGAATTTACACCTTCTTGGTGCGCATTTCCATAACGAATTATTTTCTCTAAAAAATTAACATTATCATTTCCATCCATAAAAAAATACGTTGCACGATGAATTCCAAATGAATCGAAACCGCCAGCATAAGCAAGACTTTCAAATGTTTTTTTATTAGCTGCTCTTAAATTTACTCTTCGTACTAAATCAAATAAACTCTTAAATGAGCCATTATCACTACGTTCTTGCACAATTGAAATCACAGCGGCTTCACCAACTCCTTTCACAGCACCCATTCCAAAACGTATTTCTCCTTTTTTATTTACCGAAAATTGGTAACTACTTTCGTTCACATCAGGACCAAGCACAGGAACTCCCATACGTTTGCACTCATCCATAAAAAAAGTAATTTTATCAATGTTGCTCAAGTTGTGTGTGAGCACAGCCGCCATGTATTCAGCGGTGTAATGTGCTTTTAAATAAGCTGTTTGAAAGGCAACAAACGCATAGCAAGTAGAGTGTGATTTGTTGAAAGCATATTGTGCAAACTTTTCCCAATCCGTCCAAATTTTTTCTAAAATTTTTGTGTCATGTCCATTTTTACTGGCTTTTTCAATGAACTGTGGTTTTAATTTATCAAGTGTATAGCGGTCTTTTTTTCCCATTGCTTTACGCAACACATCAGCATCTCCTTTTGTGAAATTTGCTAATTTTTGGGACAGCAACATTACCTGCTCTTGATAAACAGTAATTCCATAGGTATCTTCCAAATACTCTTTCATATCCTCCAAATCGTAGGTTACTGGCTCTATTCCGTGTTTACGTTTTATAAAATTTGGAATGTATTCAATTGGACCTGGACGATACAAGGCATTCATTGCAATTAAATCAGCAAATTTATCGGGCTTTAAATTGATTAAATGTTTTTGCATTCCTGGACTTTCAAACTGAAATGTTCCGTTGGTATCGCCACGTTGATAGAGCTCAAATGTTTTTTGGTCATCAAGTGGAATATCATCAATTGAAATTTTTATTCCGTGGTTTTCTTCAATTAATATTAACGCATCACGCAAAATGGATAATGTTTTTAATCCAAGAAAATCCATTTTTATTACACCCGAATCTTCAATAACTTTTCCTTCGAATTGTGTAATTAACAGTTGTGTTTCTTTTGAAGTTGCAACAGGAATAATATCTGTTAAATCGGTTGGAGAAATAATAATTCCAGCAGCGTGAAGTCCAGTGCCACGCACAGAGCCTTCCAACACCAATGCTTCTTTCAACACTTTTGCCTGCATATCATCGCCAGCAAGTATAGCACGTAATTTTTTTACATCTTCAAATTCTTCTTTGGTTAAATTTTCTTTTTCTTCCAAACTACCTTCTCCTGTAAATGGTGCTGTGAGCAAACGTTTTAGCACAATACCTGGACGCTCTGGAACCATTTTTGCTAAAATATTTGATTCCTGCAAAGGCAAATCCAACACACGTGCAACATCCTTAATACTGCTTTTGGCAGCCATTGTACCGTATGTTACAATTTGCGCTACTTGATTTTTTCCATATTTTGCTACCACATAATCAATTACTTTTTGTCGTCCTTCATCATCAAAATCCGTATCAATATCGGGCATTGATTTTCTATCGGGATTTAAAAAACGCTCGAATAGCAAATTATATTTTATCGGGTCGATGTTTGTAATACCAATGCAATAAGCCACAGCAGAGCCTGCCGCAGAACCTCTACCTGGACCAATCATTACTCCAATATCACGACCAGCTTTTATGAAATCGGCTACAATTAAGAAATAACCAGCAAAGCCCATAGTTTTAATAGTGAACAATTCAAAATTTATTCGCTCTTCCACATCGGGTGTAATTTCTTTGTAACGCTCTTTTGCTCCTGTGTATGTTAAGTGTCGCAAGTAATCATCTTGTGTTGCGTAACCATCAGGAATTTGATAATTGGGCAACAATATATCCTGCTTTAATTTTAGAGGGGAAATTTTGCTTACTATTTCATTTGTATTATCAATAGCTTGAGGAATATCGCTAAACAATTGCGACATTTCATTGGTAGTTTTAAAATAAAATTGGTCGTTGTAAAAAGCAAAACGCTTGCCTTTTGACGAAACAGAATCATCATCACCAAAATCTTTCATGCTAGGCGTACTCTGCTTTTCGCCAGTATTTATGCACAACAAAATATCATGTGCATTGGAATCTTGTTGGTCAACATAATGCGAATCGTTTGATGCAATAATTTTTACATTGTGTTTTTGAGCAAATTTCAAAAGCACTTCATTCACTTGATTTTGCTCGGGAATATCGTGTCGTTGCAATTCCACATAATAATCTTCACCAAAAATATCGAGCCACCATTTGAATTCTTTTTCGCCTTCGGCTTCACCTTTTTGAAGTATAATGCGTGGTACAGA
>JAYTXX010000005.1:0-22987 GCA_043742725.1 Bacteroidota bacterium
GCCATTGGTGATGTTATTCTAACATTACCAGTTTGTGGGCTTATAAAAAAGCATTATCCAGAATCAAAAATTATTTTTTTAGGAAGAACATATACACAAGCAATTATTAATTGTTGCGAATTTGTAGATGAATTTATAAATGCTGATGAGGTTTTAAAATTAAATGATACGGAAGCTTCCAAAAAATTAAAAGAAATAAATGCAGATGTTTTTATTCATGTTTTTCCAAATAAGCGATTTGCTAAACTTGCTAAAAAAGCAGGAATAGCAAGTAGAATAGGAACAACCAATCGTTTGTTTCATTGGGGAACAGTAAATAAAATGGTTAAACTAAGTAGGAAAAATTCTACGCTTAATGAATCTCAACTCAATTGTAAATTACTTGAACCAATTGGAATTGCAAACATTCCTTCACTTGAAGAACTTTCATCATTCATTGGTTTTACAAAAATTCCATCTATAAACAAAGAAGCAGAATTGCTAATTGATAAAACTAAAAAAAATATTATTCTTCATCCAAAATCGAATGCCAGTGCAAGAGAATGGAGTTTAGAAAATTACAAATCATTAATTAATTTACTGCCATCAGAAAAATTTAAAATTTTTATTAGTGGAACTGATAAAGAAAAAACACTTCTGAATGATTGGATAAAAACATTACCCAATCATGTAGTTGATATTACAGGAATATTTTCGTTAAATGAATTTATTGCTTTTATCAGTAAAGCAGATTTTTTAGTAGCTGCAAGTACTGGACCTTTGCATATTGCCGCTGCTTGTGGTGTTGGAGCAATCGGAATTTATCCTCCAATAAAACCAATGCATCCTGGTCGTTGGCAACCTATCGGAAAAAATTCAAAATTTCTTTGCATTGAAAAATCTTGCAATGATTGTAGAAAAAATGCTCAAGGTTGTAGTTGTATAAATGAAATTAAAGCAACGGAAATTGTTAAATTGTTAAATTAATTTTATTCAACATCATTAGGTGTATTGCACCTTTCTTTTCTCGCTGCAAATTCATATTTCAAACCTACACGTAGTTCAAAATTTTTATTGAATACTTGCAATTCAGGACGAATATATGAAGGCATAAAATCGGGATTGTAAAAACCTTCTACAAAAAGTTTGAAATTATAATAGTTCACAAATTCTACTCCTGCACCAGCGGCTGCGCTAACACTCAAAGGAAGAAATTTTGCAGTTGTTGTAGGAGATGCAGAGGCATCAACCAAATTATAATCTAATCGAGGACCAATGAGTACGTATGGAATAAAACTAAACAATTCGTAACGAATTTTTAAATAATTATTCCAAGAAATGTATTGTAAACTATTTGTATAATTTCCTTCGGGTTGCTTATCTATTGAGCCTTTTTGGTTGTATTGAAATTCTGTTACCCAACGAACATAATCGCCACTAAAAAATTCGGCAAATACACTTGCATTATAGCCAAAAATGTATTTTTTGTTGGAAATACTATTGGGTTGAAACAAATAAAAATTTTGATTTCCATAAGATGCACCTGCGGTAACAGCAATACTATTAAGTGTTTGCGCTTTTCCTTGTAAACTAATTAGAAGAACAAAAATCAAAAATATTTTTTTCATTTTTAATTTTATATACTCATTGCTTCCATTGCTGGATTTACTTTTTTTACCAATCCTTGTAACACTTTGCCAGGTCCAACTTCGGTAAATGAAGTTGCTCCATCGGCAATCATTTGCTGAACAGTTTGTGTCCATTTAACTGGAGCAGTAAGTTGTGCTATTAAATTTTTCTGAATTTCAATTGGATTTGAAACTGCACTTGCGGTTACATTTTGGTAAACAGGACAAATTGGTTGATGAAAAGTAGTTGCATTTATTGCTGCTTCTAATTCAACACGAGCTGGCTCCATTAATGGCGAATGAAATGCACCACCAACAGGCAATACCAATGCACGTTTTGCACCTGCTGCCTTTAATTTTTCACACGCAATATTTACTCCATTAATACTTCCAGAAATAACCAACTGACCTGGACAATTATAATTTGCAGCAACTACAACATCTCCAGCATTGGTAATTTCTGCACAAATAGTTTCCACAATTTTATCATCTAAATTTAAAATTGCAGCCATTGTAGAAGGATTTAATTCACAGGCTTTTTGCATTGCCATTGCACGTTTGTAAACAAGTGTAAGTGCATCTTCAAAGCTCAATGTATTATTTGCAACCAATGCCGAAAATTCACCAAGACTATGACCTGCAACCATATTTGGTTGCATAGTATCAGCTTTTGTTTTTGCTAAAATTACTGAATGTAAAAATATAGCAGGTTGTGTAATTTTTGTTTGTTTCAATTCTTCATCTGTGCCTGAAAACATAGTATCTGTAATCCTAAAACCAAGAATATCATTGGCTTTTTCAAATAATTCTTTTGCTAATGTTGAATTTTCATAAAGGTCTTTTCCCATTCCTGAAAATTGTGAACCTTGCCCTGGAAATACGTATGCTTTCATTTTTTATAATTTTTAAATTAATAACTCAAAGTAGCTAAAAATAAAAAGAGGAAACAATATTTGTTTCCTCTTTTTATTCACATAAGAATGTGTAATTATTTTCTATCGCCAAATATGCGTAATAAGAATAAAAATAAATTGATAAAATCTAAATATAAATTTAATGCACCCATTATAACCAATTTGCTTGTTGTAGCATTTCCAAGTTCAACACCAGCACCAATTCGTTTTAATTTTTGTACATCGTAAGCTGTTAAGCCTGTAAACACAAGAACACCAATAAAGCTAATGATGTAATCCATTCCTTCACTATGCAAAAACATATTAATCAAACTTGCAATGATAATTCCAATTAATCCCATCATCATTATTGAACCAAATTTTGTTAAATCTGTTTTTGTAGTATATCCTACAACAGCCATCAATCCAAACATTCCAGATGCTGCAGCAAAAGTTCCATACAAAGAACCTGAAGTATAAATTAAAAATATAAAGCTCAAACTTGCTCCCATTACTGCTGAATATAATAGGAATAAAAATAAAATTACAGGATAAGAAAATTTATTGAAACCCAATGACATTGCCAGAACAAAGCCTATTGGAGCAAACATTACAATGTATCCCAATGTTGTGATTTTCCCAATTTGAGTATCTACAAGCAATGAAATTAGTTGCAAGTTATTTCCAAAATAATATGCTACAATTGAAGTAATTGCCAATGCAGCAAACATCCATGAAAAAACACTTGCTAAAAATGTTTTCGATAATGTTGTTGTTTCTTCCTGTGATTGAACGTAATTAAAATTATTAGTTTCCATATTTTTTTATTTTTTTGTTTTAAATAACGGTACAAAGATAATACCGATTGTGTGTTTATGCAAAAATGTCAGTGTATTTTTATTTGTTTGATTTTATAATTGATGCTCTGTTATTTAAAAAATATTGCAAAAAATATCCTTTCAAATCACCTTTTATTTTTACTTTTGAAATTATTAAAATAAACATTTCAAAAATTATTAATCACAACATATTATGGGATTTATAGCAAGTGTACAAGCTCGTCAAATATTGGATTCGCGTGGAAATCCAACCGTAGAAGTAGATGTAGTAACCGACTCGGGAATTATGGGAAGAGCTGCTGTTCCATCTGGAGCATCTACAGGGATTCACGAAGCAGTTGAATTACGTGATGATGACAAAGGTTATTATCTTGGGAAAGGCGTGCTGAAAGCTGTAAACAATGTGAATACTGTTATTCGTGAAGAACTTAATGGAGTTTATATTTTTGACCAAAATACAATTGATAAAAAAATGATTGCCCTTGATGGTACTGAAAACAAAGGAAGTTTGGGAGCAAATGCAATATTAGGAGTTTCGTTGGCTTGTGCCAAAGCTGCTGCTGAAGAAGCTCGTCAGCCTTTGTATCGCTATGTTGGTGGTGTAAATGCAAATTTATTGCCTATACCAATGATGAATATTATTAATGGAGGTTCGCATGCTGACAACAGCATCGATTTTCAAGAATTTATGATTATGCCAGTAGGCGCAACTAATTTTTCGGATGCAATAAGAATGGGAACCGAAGTATTTCATCATTTGAAAAAAGTGTTGAAAGACAAAGGCTACTCAACCAATGTGGGCGATGAAGGCGGGTTTGCACCAAACTTAAAATCAAACGAAGAAGCAATAGAATCAGTGCTTACAGCAATTGAAAAAGCAGGATACAAACCAGGCGAAGATATGTTTATTGCTATGGATGCTGCATCTTCAGAGTTTTACATTGAAAAAGAAAATGTATATCACTTCAAAAAATCGAGTGGCGAAAAATTAACTCCTGCTCAATTAGTTGATTATTGGGCAAGTTGGGCAAAAAAATATCCTATAATTTCTATTGAAGATGGTTTGGCAGAAGACGATTGGAAAGGGTGGAAATTGATGAGCGAAAAACTTGGAAACAAAATTCAATTGGTAGGTGATGATTTATTTGTAACCAATGTAAACCGCTTGCAAAAAGGAATTGACAAAGGAATTGCAAATTCTATTTTAGTAAAAGTAAATCAAATTGGAACATTGAGCGAAACAATTGATGCAGTTCAATTAGCGCAAAACAATTCTTATACTTCGGTAATGAGCCATCGTTCGGGCGAAACAGAAGATTCAACCATTGCTGATTTGTCTGTTGCGCTAAATTGCGGACAAATAAAGACAGGCTCCGCTTCACGTTCCGATAGAATGGCAAAATACAATCAATTATTACGAATTGAAGAACAATTAGGGGAGGCTGCACGTTACTTAGGAAAAGATTTTAAATTTATTAAGAACAGATAATTTTTAATATCAAAAAAAGCAATTACCTTTCGGGAAAGAAAAACACACATAGCTTACTATAAATAAAATGGATTCATTAAAAGAAAAATTTGCAGCATTGGCAGGACCTACAGCAGCAGAAGTAAAAAAAATCATCAAAGAAAAAGGTGATGTTAAATTAGGCGAATATACCGTAGCCCAAGTATATCAAGGAATGAAAGGCATGATTGGAATGGTTACCGAAACTTCCAAACTTGACCCAGAAGAAGGAATTCGTTTCAGAGGATTTACAATTCCTGAATTGAGAGAAAAACTTCCAAAAGCGCCAGGAGGCACAGAACCATTGCCTGAAGGAATTTTTTATTTAATGCTCATTGGTGAATTGCCAACTCAAGAAGAAGTATTAAATATTGGTAACAATTGGGCACGTAGAGCAATTGTTCCAAAACATGTTTTTGATGTATTGGACGAATTACCAGCATCTACACATCCAATGACACAATTTGTGATGGCAATTATGTCAATGCAAACAGAATCATTATTTGCAGCTGCATATAAAAAAGGTATCAACAAAAAAGATTATTGGGATTATGTGTACGAAGATTCGATGAACTTAATTGCACGTTTACCGCGTGTTGCAGCATATATCTATCGCAGAAAATATAAAAATAATATTCACATCGAACCAGATCCAAAATTGGATTGGGCGGCAAACCTTGCACATATGCTTGGTTACGAAGAATTTGATATGAAACGATTAATGCGTTTATACATGACAATTCACGTTGACCACGAAGGAGGAAATGTTTCGGCACATGCTACACACCTTGTTGGCTCTGCACTTAGCGACCCTTATTTAGCTTTTGCAGCAGGAATGACAGGACTTGCTGGACCATTGCATGGTTTGGCGAATCAAGAAGTATTAAGTTGGATTTTAGAACTACGTGAAGAATTGGGTGGTGGCTTGCCAACTGAAAAACAAATTGAAGATTACATAAAGAAAACACTTGCTGACGGAAAAGTGGTTCCAGGATACGGACACGCTGTGTTGCGTAAGACAGACCCACGCTTTGCGGCTCAACAAGATTTTTACAATCGTTACATAAAACCAACAGGAAAAGATGATTTGTGCGAAATTGTACAAATGGTTTATAAAGTGGCACCACCAATATTGGAAAGCACAGGGAAAATTAAAAATCCTTGGCCAAATGTAGATGCTCATTCTGGAGTATTATTAACACATTATGGTATGGTAGAACATGATTTTTATACTGTACTTTTTGGCGTTTCTCGTGCATTAGGAGTATTGGCTTCATTGGTTTGGGATAGAGCTTTGGGTCATCCAATTGAGCGTCCGGGTTCGATTACAACAGAAGGAATAAAAAAGAAAATTGCTGCTGCGGAAGCAAAAGCATAAGTAAAATTTATTTCTAAAAAAATAAAAGCCGAAGAAATTACTTCGGCTTTTTTGGTACTAAATTTGTCTTCGGCAAAGAAAAAATAAAATGAAAAAATTTATATTCACATCGTTAGTAATTTCTGTCGCTTTGTTTTCAAGTTGTAGCAAATATGGTTATGTACAACTAAAATATCCAACGCCACCACCAGTTTATTTGCCAGAAGGAATACACACTCTTGCCATTGTAAATCGGTCGCTTGTAAAAAAAGAAGACAAACAAAATTCGGTAATTGATGCAATCATAAATGGTAAAATTGCTGGTTCTGATAAATTGGCTTCAGACGAATGTTTGAAAGGAGTTTTTGATAGAATAAATGGTTACAGAGATATAAATATTGTTATTCCATCGCAAACAAGATTGTACGGAACAGGAACTCGTCAAACACCTGAAATTTTGGATTGGAATTTAGTAAAACAAATTTGCGACTCTACAAAAGCTGATGCACTTTTGGTTTTAGAAAGTTTTAATTCCAGTTCCGATGTAATATTAGCTACCGTTACCAACCAAATAAATAATGTATTGAATGGAAACCCTGTTAATGTTGCTCCTCCAAGCCAAATACGAATGAATGTGATTAGTTTTTGGCGTTTGTACGACCCTATTTATAAAAAAATAATTGACCAATATCAAACCTCGAGTTATTTAACTTTCGATGCTGGTAGCTCCTCCATTCCAGTTCCTCCACCCGATGCACTTTCTAAAACAGCTTATGCGGCTGGACAAGAATACATTGAACGTTTTTTACCAGGGTATTATTTCGTAAAAAGAGATATGTATAAAAGAGGAAAAGGCTCGAGCAAACAAAAATTTTTAGCAGCATTTCGCCATTCCGAAGTTGCCGACTGGAATGGCGCTATACCAATTTGGGAAGAACTTGCAAAAAATTCGAGAAGAAAAAATGCAGGAAGAGCTTGCGTTGATTTGGCGGTAGCATACGAAGTTCTTGGGAAAACAGATACTGCTTTAATGTGGGCAAAAAAAGCGTATGAAGATTATGGAAATAAAGTTGGACGCGACTATGCTAACAAACTTAAATATCGTGTGAATATTGAAAATGGTAAATAATTTTAGATAAATTTGGAAAAACAAAAACCAGTTTTAAATGGGAAATAAAAACAAAAATAAAAAAGCAACAGAAAATAAAACTGTAAAAAGCCAGCCCATTCAACAAACTGAACCATCAATAATTCAATCTATCAACAAATTTTACATCTACGGAATTATTTTTTTATTTGCATTTATACTTTATGCCAATACAATTCCGAACGATTATGCATTAGATGATGCAGTTGTGATAACCAACAATCATTATACACAACAAGGTTTTTCGGGCATCAAAGATATTTTTTCTTACGATTCATTTAAAGGTTTTAACGAAAGTATGCTTAATGGAGTTCAAGGCGGACGATACAGACCACTTTCCATTGCAACCTTTGCAGTTGAAAATCATTTCTGGGGAAACAATCCACACATTAGCCATTTTATAAATATTTTATTGTATGCTTTCACTTGTGTTTTACTTTATATTATTCTTTCCGAATTTTTAAAAAAATATTCGCATACTGTTTGGTATTTATCCATTCCATTTATTGCAACAATGCTTTTTGCTGCACATCCTATTCACACGGAAGTGGTTGCAAACATTAAGAGTAGAGATGAAATTATGTCGTTTATGTTTTCATTATTTTCTATTTGGTTTTTATTAAAATATGTTGAAACGAAAAAAATAATTTTTATACTTCTTACCTGTATCAGCTATTTTCTTGCACTATTGTCAAAAGAAATTGCAGTTGTTTTTATTTTAATTTTTTCATTATCGTTTTATTTTTTTAGTGAAATGTCTATCAAAAAAATAATTCAAACAATTCTTCCATTAATAATTATTGCCATTGCATTTGTGTTGATGCGACAAATGATAATTGGCAAAACAGCTACCAACATTCAATATGTAAAGGATGTGATGAATGATTCTTTTGCCGATATGACTTCCTCGCAAAAATATGCTACCATAGTTTTTACACTTGGTGTATATTTAAAACTTTTGTTTGTTCCTCATCCGCTCACTTGGGATTATTATCCATATCATATTCCAAAAATGGAATGGGGGAATGGTTTGGTTTTAATTTCACTTTTGATTTACGGATTTTTAATTTTTTACAGCATTAAAAATTTGAAAGAAAAAAGATTTTTTTCGTATTGCATTTTATTTTTTCTCATTCCATTATCACTAACATCAAATATTTTATTTTCTGTTGGAGCATTTATGAATGAACGCTTCCTTTATGCTTCATCAGTAGGTTTTTCATTATTGATAGCATATTTAATTGTTGTGAAACCAAATAAATTTTTTAAATCAATTTTTAGTAAACCATTATTTTTTTTAATTCCTGTTTTACTTTTGTATTCGTTCAAAACCATTGATAGAAATAGAAATTGGAAAGATAGTTTTACATTGATTGAACACGATTATGCAGTTTCATTTAACAGCGCAAAAAGTAACGGAGAATATGCAAGTTATTTGTTTAACAAAGCTGAAGCATTGAAAGACGAAACTGAAAAAATAAAATACTATGAAAAAGTAATGACTCTTGCCGAAAAGGCTTTCAGTATTGATAAAAACAAAGCATCCACCAATTTTATACTTGGAACTTTGTATGGAAAATACAAACACGATTTAGAAAAATCAATTTATTATTTGAACAATGCTATGCACCTCGATCCAAACGATATTGAATCGTACAACAATTTAGGAACTGCTTATGGTATGCAAAATAATTTCGAAAAAGCAATGGAAACTTTTCAAAGCGGATTAAAAATTGCACCTCAAGATGTTAGAATTATAAACAATATTTCTCTCACTTATAAATTAATGGGGAATGCCGAAAAAGCTGATGAATACGCTAAAATAGCAATGACTATTCAGCAAACAAAAAAATAAATTATCCAATTTTTGTTCAATAAATTTCTTCTTTTTTCGTTTAACTGAAATGTTTAACTTTATGCTATGCGCTTAAAAGTATTTTTTTCGTTATTCATTTTTTTTCAGTTAAATTTTTCTACTGCACAAGAAAATTTTTCTTTAGTGCTTCACTCTTTAAATGACGAATCATTACTTAAAAAAATTAATTATCAAAAAGCTTTTTCTTCTAAAATAAATCGAGAAAAAGAATTGAAAAAAACCTTATTTACTTTATTCGACAATGCTTATTTAACAGCCCAATACGATAGTATTATAAGCGATTCAAATACAACAACTGCTTATATCAATTTTGGCGCACAATATAAATGGGCTTATTTAAAACACGGAAATGTGGACGAAGGTGTATTGAGCGAAATTGGATTTCGTGAAAAATTATATTCCAACAAGCCTGTAAACTATAAAGATGTAAAACGAATTCAAGAAAAAATAATTCGTTATTACGAAAACAATGGTTATCCGTTTGCTTCTGTAAAACTTGATAGTATTGTTATTTCCGAAAATCAACTATCGGCACAATTAAATTTAGAAAAAAATTCAAAAGAAAAAATTGACAGTGTAATTATAAAAGGAAATGCAAAAATTAATCCCGTTTATTTATATAATTATTTAGGAATAAGAGAAGGAAGTTTATACAACGAAAGTCAATTACAGAAAGTAAATACTCGATTGAGAGAACTTCCATTTTTGACAATTACAAAACCTGCAACGGTAACTTTCACCAACCAATTCAATCGTTTAATTTTAAATCTTGATAAAAAAAGAGCAAGCCAATTTGATGGAATTTTAGGAATTTTGCCCGACAACCAAACAGGTAAAATTCTGTTCACTGGCGACATTCGCTTGAAATTGCAAAATAGTTTAGGAAAAGGAGAATTGATTGATTTGAATTGGAGAAAGCTACAAACACAAACTCAAGATTTGAATATTCATTTAGTTTATCCTTTTATTTTTCGCACTCCATTTGGTATTGATTACAATTTTAAATTGTATAAAAAAGACACTTCTTATCTTGACGTAAATCAAAATATTGGAATTCAATATTTATTGAATGGAGGAAATTATGTGAAAATTTTTTACAACAACAAAACTTCTTCTTTGCTTTCTACAAAAGGACTTGAGATGCAAACAACATTGCCACCTTATGCAGATGTAAGCACAAATATGTATGGTTTGGGATTAAAATTAGAAAAACTCGATTACCGACTCAATCCCCGAAAAGGCTTTTCAATAGTGATAAATTCAAGTGTTGGAACAAAAAATATTAAACAAAACACAAAATTAAAGAACGTAGATTATTCCAAACTAAAATTATTTTCTACCGTTTACAATGGCGATATTGAAGCAAGTTTTTTTATTCCGTTTGGAAATAGAAGTACGATTAAAATTGGAACTCAATCAGCATTTTTAAATGGAGAATCTATTTTTCAAAATGAATTATTTCGATTTGGTGGTTTGAAAACTTTGCGTGGCTTTGATGAAGAATCAATATATGCAACTACCTACTCTATTTTTACGTTAGAATATCGTTTTATTTTAGAGCAAAATAGTTATTTATATCTTTTTGGAAACCAAGCTTGGTATGAAAATAACAGCACAATCACCTATTTGAACGATACACCTTATGGCTTTGGTGCTGGCATTAGTTTTGAAACCAAAGCTGGAATATTTTCCATAAGTTACGCTTTGGGCAAGCAATTCCAGAATCCAATTGAATTAAAAAGCGGAAAAATTCACTTCGGAATTGTAAACTATTTTTAATTTTTTTATCGAAAAGCCTCAAAGACAGCAAGAAAAAAACCAATTCCCTTTTAAGCAAATTAATGCTTAAATTAGCAATCATTTTCGATGACGTATTTATGGAAATTTTGTTTTTAATAGTTGGATTAATATTGGGTTTTGTGATTGCATTTTTATTTTTAAAAAATAAAAACAATGCAGTTGCGGATACTTCATTATTGGATGCAAAAATTTTTGAATTGGAAAAAACAAAAGTCATTTTAGAAACACATTTTGAAAACGCTAAAAAAGATATTGAAAGAATAAATTCGGAAAAAGAAAATTTAACTAAAGATTTGAATGTAGAACGAGAAAAATTAAAAGAGGCAGAAAAGCGTATCACAAAATCATTATCAACTTTCGAAGCGCAAAATGAAAAATTTTCTACACTTAAAATGGAACTTGAAAATGTTCACAAAAAATATTCTACCGAGTTTGAAAACATTGCTAATAAAATATTAGACGAAAAATCACAAAAATTTACCGACCAAAATAAATCCAATTTGGATATTATCTTAAATCCACTAAAAGAACGCATAAAAGATTTTGAAGAAAAAGTAGATAAAGCCTACAAAGCAGAATCGACAGAGCGTACAACGCTTAAAACAGAAATAAAAATGCTTGTTGATTTGAATAAATTAATTAGCGCAGAAGCAAACAATTTGGCAAAAGCATTGAAGGGCGATAATAAAATGCAAGGAAATTGGGGCGAACTTATTTTAGAAAAAGTATTGGAGCGTTCGGGCTTAATGAAAGATCAAGAATACCGATTGCAATTTAGCACAAACAATGATGAAGGTAAGCGCATTCAACCCGATGTGGTGATAATGCTTCCAGACAACAAACACATTATTGTGGATTCTAAAGTTTCGTTAGTTGCCTACGAATCACTTGTAAATACTACAAATGAAGATGATAGAGAACAACTTGTGAAAGAACATATTTTATCGGTTCGCAATCACATAAAATATTTGAATGAAAAAAATTATCAATCATCAAATGATTTTAACACTCCTGATTTTGTATTGTTATTTATTCCTATTGAATCCTCTTTCAGCATTGCTGTTCAAGCCGATCAAGAATTATTTAATTTTGCTTGGGACAAAAAAATTGTAATAGTTAGTCCATCTACTTTATTGGCGACACTTCGCACAATTGCTTCCGTTTGGAAACAAGAACGACAAACAAAAAATGCAATTGAAATTGCAAAACAAAGTGGTGCATTGTACGATAAGTTTGTTGGATTTATTGAGGATATGGATAAGATTGGAAAAAGCATTGAAGCTTCGCGTGGAGCTTACGATGGGGCAATGAACAAATTAAAAACAGGTTCGGGAAATTTAATAAAACGAGCACAAGACATTGAAAAATTAGGAGCGAAGACAACAAAACAACTTGCTTCAAAATTTTTAGAAACAGACGAACCATCAACATTAACAGAAGATACAAACGTATAATGAAAAAAATAATTTATTTTCTTTTTTTTATTTTAATAGCTGACGCTTGTGGTACAGCTCGCAAAGCAGATAAAGATGATAATACAGCTGCAAACAATTACAAACGTGATGTAACAAGCATACACCCACAATTTTCAATTTTTCATGTAAGTGATTCCATTTCCGAATTGCATTTTAAAATTAATAACAAAGAACTTTTATACACACGACCTGATGGGATTAATTTTTCTTCTAATGTTTTAATTTCCTATCGTTTGCTATCTACATTTGATTCGAAAGAAATTATGGATAGTTCCTCTGTAAAGCTTATTGATGTTAATAATAATGATGCAGAAAAATTTTTAATTGGAAAATTAAATGTGAGAGCAATTAGTCCACACAGTTATTTTTTAAAAATTACAATTGTTGATTTGAATAGAAATATTAGCTCAAGCACAACTATTGATTTAGAAAAAAACAATGATTTGAACAGACAAAATTTTTTGGTAAAATCAAAAAATACAAATGTTCCTTTGTTTAGAAACTATGTAACAACGGACGAAGAGGTAGTTATAAATTACAAAGCAAAAATTGCTGTAAATTTATATGTGCGTTACTACAAACGTGATTTTCCTTTGGCTGCACCACCTTTCAGCGATGGATTTTCAAGACCATTTCAATACAAGTCGGATAGTGCTTTTGTGATGCAACTATCATCCGATGGAAGTGTAAATTTCAAAGCAACAAAAAAAGGCTTTTATCATTTTCTTTTAGATACAACCAAAAGAGATGGATTAACATTGTTTAATTTTTCTTCCGAAACTTTTCCTGATGTGAAAAAGGCAACTGATTTAGTTCCGCCATTGCGATTCATTACGTCAAGAGAAGAGTTTGATGAATTAACATATAGTAAAAATAAAAAATCATCCGTAGAAAAATTTTGGATGAATTGTACTTCAAATCAGGAAAAAGCAAGAGATATTATTCGCAAATATTATAATCGTGTGCAAGATGCAAATGCTTTTTTTACTTCCTATCTCGAAGGATGGAAAACAGATAGAGGAATGATTTATTTAATTTATGGTTCGCCAAACGTAATGTATAAAACGGGCAATTCCGAAACGTGGACATATGGTGAAGAAAATAATTTTAATTCACTTTCATTTTCCTTTTCAAAAGTAAATAATCCATTTACCGAAAATGATTACACGCTTGATCGTTCAAGTGTTTACAAGCAATCGTGGTATGCGGCAGTTGATATTTGGCGACAAGGCAGAACCTATTTACAAGATTAATTTCAAAAAATTATGCAAACAGAAACACAAAAAAAAGAAAGCGAAAATAGTAATATGATTTTTGGACTTCGCCCAATTATTGAAGCCTTAAAATCAGGAAAAGAAATTGATAGATTGTTTGTACAAAATGGTTTAAAAAACGAATTGTTTAGCGAAATGATGGGTTTGCTAAAAAAGCACAATGTATCGTTTCAATATGTGCCAGTTGAAAAACTCAATCGTCTTACACAAAAAAATCATCAAGGAGCAGTAGGTTATATTTCAAGTATTACCTATCATAAAATTTCGGATTTATTACCAACTATTTTTGAAACTGGAAAAATGCCTTTGCTATTACTATTGGATAGAATTACAGATGTAAGAAATTTTGGTGCAATAGCTCGAACTGCCGAATGTTCTGGTGTTGATGCAATTATTATTCCTTCGCGTGGAGCCGCACAAATTAATGCTGATGCTATAAAAACATCAACTGGTGCTTTGCACAAAATTCCTGTTTGCAAAGAAGATGATTTTAAAAAAACCATTGCATTTCTTCGCGAAAGCGGATTACAAGTAATTGCTTGTACCGAAAAAGCAAGTGATAATTATTATAAAGTTGACTTTACATTACCTGTTGCCATTATTTTAGGTTCAGAAGAAAATGGAATTTCGAGTGACTATTTAAAACTTGCAGATGATTTAGTAAAAATTCCAATGATGGGAAAAATAGGCTCACTTAATGTTTCGGTAGCTACAGGAATAATTTTATATGAAGCTGTGAAACAACGCATCACAAGTAACTAACGAAAAAATGAATATTTTAAATCAAAAATATTTTTCATTTTTTCTGCTTTTCATTTTTGTATTTATTTCTCGTTTACCTTTTATTTATGCTGGTTATGGAGTTGAAGAAGACTCTTGGGGAATAGCATTGGAAGCATACAATTCACATACAACAGGTATTTTTGAACCATCGCGTTTGCCAGGGCATCCTGTGCAAGAACTTATCTACACTGCATTGTGGGGAAAGGGAGCTTTTTTATTCAATTTGCTTTGTGCATTTTTTAGTGCTGTTGCAACTGTTTTTTTTGCACTTATTTTAAAGCAATTAAACTTCAAACATTTTTTTATTGCTTCACTTGCATTTGCATTTGCACCTGTATTTTATATTAGTAGTACTTATACAATCGATTTTGTGTGGACAGAAGCTTTTGTTCTAATTAGTTTATATTTTTTATTAAACAACAAATTTATTTTAACAGGAATATTCTTGGGATTAGCCGTTGGTTGCAGAATTACAAGTGGAGCAATGCTTTTACCATTTATCATTATTTTTTGGCAAGAACGTAATTTGAAAGAAAACATAATTCGTTTTTTGAAAATAATTCTCCCAATGATAGTTGTTGCAATTAGTGCGTTTATTCCTATTATTCAAAAATATGGATTATCCTTTTTTATGTACTACGACCAATTTCCATATCCTCCAATAACAAAATTATTGTACAAAATGATTTTGGGTGTTTGGGGATTTGTTGGAACTATTGCCATTGGAATTGCAGTGATAACAATCATTTTGACGCAAAACAAAATTATACGAAATTTTATTTTTGATAAAAATATTATCATTGCAAGTTTTACAATTATTGTTTTATACATCATTTCATATTTACGTTTACCACAAAAACCGGGTTATATGATTCCAATAATTCCATTTGTAATTTTACTTTTTGGAAATTATTTGAATGCTCAACAGTTTAAATTTTTATGTTATTCATTTATTATTTCTTCTTTTGTTTGCAGTATAAATTTAACCGACAAACTGCGCGGTTCCGAATATTCAAAATTTGCTTTTACTTACAACATTTCGGGACAAGAAATATTTTTTGATGCTTTCTCTGGTCCACTATTTTCGGACTATTCAAAAAGAAAACAAAAAATGAAATATACAAATGAGGTAATTGAAAAAATTGAAAAAATAAAATCGAAAACAGTAATTGTTGCAGGCTGGTGGTACAACGAAATAATGGTAACAATGATTGAAAAAACAAAAAATCAATTTGTAATTTTAGAACCCTATATTGATTCCACTAAAATAAATGAATACCTTGCAATGAATTATAAAATTAGCTACTTGCCAGAACAAAATATATATAACGATTTGATGTACAAAATGAATATTACGAATAAAATATCAACTCCTTTTGAATAAAAAATAAAATGCCAACAATAAAACAATCGTACGAAATAAATGCAAGTGCTGAAGATGTTTTTGATGCACTTGTAAAACCCGAAATCATTGAAATTTGGAGCCGAGATGAAGCAAAAATGGGAGCAAACATTGGAGATACTTTTTCATTGTGGAGCGGACAAATGTTCGGTATTAATTTGGAAGTTGTAAAAAATAAAAGATTAGTTCAACAGTGGTGTTATGACCAATGGGATGAACCATCAAAAGTAACTTTTACAATTAAAGCAAAAGGCAAAAAAACAATTGTGGAATTACTCCACGAAGATGTTCCAGAAAAATCATTAAAAAATATTGAAGAAGGTTGGGATTCTTACTATTTAGGAGCTATTCAGGAAATGTTTGAAAAAAATTAAACCCTTCATTATTTTTTTGAATTAGGTTATTTTATACGATTTGCTTAAATTTATTTTTAAAAATCTATTCCCATGAAATATTACATTCCTTTTTTATTGATGTTATTGTTATCAATAAATATTTTTTCGCAAAATAATAGACAAGTTCAAGCAACGAATCTTCGTAGCGATACTATTAATATTTTGAACTACACTATTAATTTGAACATCACTGATTTTACGAATAGTGTTATTAAAGGTAATACTCAAGTAAAATTTACTCCTAAAATAAATGGCACAAATAAATTGAATTTAGATTTGCTGGTTCTCATTGTTGATTCCATAAAACAAGCAAACACAATACTTTCATACGCATACAACGATACCTTACTACAAATTAATTTGCCCTCAACATTGAACATTGGTGATACAACTGATGTAACTATTTACTATCACGGAAAACCGCAAATAGACCATCCTTCAGCTTGGGGAGGTTTTTATTTTCAAAGTGGATATGCCTATAATTTAGGAGTTGGTTTTGATGCAAATCCTCATGTGTATGGTCGTGTGTGGTTTCCTTGCTTTGATAATTTTATAGAGCGCTCTACTTACGAATTTAATATCACAACCAATAATGGTAAAATTGCATACTGCAATGGTTATTTGGCAAAGGACACAACAGATGGAAGTGGAAATAGAACTCGTAAATGGGTTATGGATAAAGAAATTCCAACTTATTTAGCATCGGTATCAGTAGCAGCTTACACACAAATAAATAAAACATACAATGGAATAAATGGAACAATTCCCATTGTAATTGCAGCTTTACCAGCCGATACAACTACTGTAAAAAATTCATTTGTGAATTTGAATATTGCACTTTCAACTTTCGAAAATCATTTTGGTGCTTACAAATGGAATCGTGTTGGATATTGTATGGTACCATTTTCATCAGGGGCAATGGAGCATGCAACCAACATTACTTATCCAAAAGATTTTGCAGATGGAACAACAACTTATCAAACATTATATGCACACGAATTATCACATCATTGGTTTGGCGATTTAGCAACTTGCCGAACAGCAGAAGACATGTGGCTTAACGAAGGTTGGGCACATTATTGCGAATTTTTATTTGATGAAACATTAAAAGGATACACTACTTACTTAAATGAAGTTAGAACAAATCATCAGGAAAATTTACAATTTTTACACGTAAAAGAAGGTGGCTATTTAACGCTTTCAAATATTCCAGAAACCTATACGTATGGCGACCATGTGTATAACAAAGGAGCCGATGTAGCACATACAATGCGTGGATACATGGGCGATAGTTTATTTTACTATTCTGTGAAAACATATTTATCACAAAATAGTTACAAAGATGTTTCAAGTGCAGATTTCAGAGATGCTTTAACTTCTGCAAGCGGAATAAATATGAATGATTTTTTTACTGATTGGGTATTTAACCCTGGCTGGCCTCATTTTTCAATCGATTCAACTTCAACAATGTTTAATGGAAGTGATTATTATGCTACCGTTTATGTAAAACAAAAATTAACAGGTGCGCCTAATTACTATAATAACGTTCCATTAGAAATAACATTTAAAAATACGGACTGGACAGAAACAGTAAAAAAAATATCCATGTCAGGAGCAAATAATTCGTTCACGTTTAAACTTTCTTTCAATCCTGTTTTTGTTGCAATAAATATGGGAGAAAAAATTAGCCATGCAGTTGCACCTGAATTTCAAAAAATTAAAACAGCAGGTGGTCATAATTTTACAAATGCTAAAATGAATTTGAATGTTTTATCAATAAGCGATTCTGCATTTATTCGTGTTGAGCATAACTACACAGCTCCAGATGCTTTTAAAACATTTTATCAACCGTATCGTTTATCACCAAATCATTATTGGAAAGTAGATGGAATATTACCTGCAAATTTTAAAGCAAAGGCTACAATAAGTTATGATGGACGAATTTCAACCACAAATTATTCTGGAAATTTTTGGTTAGATAATAATTTAATAAATAATTATGAAGATAGCCTTGTGCTTATGTATAGAAAAAATGCGGCTGATGATTGGCATTTATATCCTTTTTATACCAAAAATTATTTAGGTAATAACAACAACAAATATGGGCAAATAGTAATCGATACGTTGCAATTAGGAGAATATGTTTTTGCAATGAAAGATTACACACTCGGAATTTCAGAAAAACCAAAAGCCTCTGAAACCATTGCTATGAAATTGTTTCCAAACCCAACAAAAGATATTTTAACAATTGATTTATCCGAATCAATTAATTTAATTTCCGAAAACAGTATAATTACAATCGAAGATATTTCAGGGAAAAATATTTACAAAGAAAAAATAAATCGACATTCCACTAAGATAAATATAAATACTTCCAACTTTTCAAATGGAATATACATTGCTACTTTAAAATCTAAAGACGCAATTTTGTCAAAAAGTAAATTCATTGTATCACATTAATAAATTTTATTTTTTCCAAAACAAAAAGAAAAATTGTTTGTTTTAAATTGGAAAAAAATTTCAAAAAATAATATGGGATACAAAAGTACACAAGAATGTATTGATGATTTAGAAAAAAACGGACACCTTATTAGAATTAAGGAAGAAGTAAATTCCGAATTGGAAATGGCAGCCATTCATCTGCGTGTTTTTGACAACAATGGTCCAGCCATTTTGTTTGAAAATATTAAAGACTGTAAATTCAAAGCAGTATCAAATTTATATGGCGATATCAATAGAAGTAAATTTATTTTTAGAGATACAATTGAAAAAATAAAAACACTTATTGATTTAAAAAACAATCCACTTGAAGCACTCAAACACCCATTAAAATATAGCAATGTAGCACTTACTGCTTTTTCTGCTTTACCTAAAAAATCAGTATTCAACAATCCTGTTTTGCAAAACAAAACTACACTTTCGGAATTACCACAAATAAAGTGTTGGCAAAATGATGGTGGTGCATTTATCACACTTCCGCTTGTATATACCGAAGATATTGACAAACCGGGAGTATTGAATTCTAATCTTGGAATGTATCGCATACAAATTAGTGGAAATGATTATATAAAAAATAAAGAGGCTGGTTTGCATTATCAGCTTCACAGAGGAATTGGTGTGCATCAAACAAAATCAAATGCAAAAAACAAACCGATGAAAGTAAGCGTGTTTGTTGGTGGTCCGCCATCGCTTACATTAGGTGCAGTAATGCCATTACCCGAAGGAATGAGCGAATTAACTTTTGCTGGTGCATTAGGAAATAGAAGAATTAGATATACGTATGATGATGGTTTCGGCATTGCATCAGATGCTGATTTTGTAATTACAGGCGAAGTTTATCCAAATGAAAACAAGCCAGAAGGTCCATTTGGCGACCATTTGGGATATTATAGTTTGAAACATGATTTTCCATTGATGCGAATTAAAAATGTATATCATCGCAATAATGCTATTTGGCCATTTACTGTTGTTGGTCGTCCACCGCAAGAAGATACCGCTTTCGGAAATTTAATTCATGACATTACAGGTTCGGCAATTCAAAAAGAAATTCCAGGATTAAAAGATGTGCATGCAGTAGATGCTTCAGGTGTGCATCCGCTTTTGCTTGCCATTGGTAGCGAGCGTTACACGCCATATTCGCAAGAACGGAAACCACAAGAAATTTTAACAATTGCAAATCATATTCTTGGTTCTGGTCAATTGAGTTTAGCAAAATTTTTATTTATCATTGCTGGAGAAGACAATCCATTTTTAACAACAAAAGATGTAAAAAATTATTTTCAGCATGTGCTCGAACGTGTTGATTGGAAAAGAGATTTGCATTTTTATACACGCACAACTATTGATACACTTGATTATAGTGGAACTGATTTGAATAGCGGAAGCAAAGTTACGATTGCTGTTGCAGGAGAAAAAAAACGTGAATTAAATACTGAATTGGCTGGAGACTTTTCCTTACCTGCAAATTTCAAAAATGCAACAGTTGTAATGCCTGGCATTATTGCCATTTCGGGAAATACATTTTCTGATTACAAAACTACAGAAGATGAAATGGACCAACTCACATTGCATTTGAAAGAGCATAACATGATTTATCTAAATGGATTTCCATTGATTGTTTTGTGTGATGATGCCGCCTTTACAGCGAAAACTTTAAATAATTTTCTTTGGGTTACATTTACTCGTAGCAATCCTTCACATGATATTTATGGTGTAAATAGTTTTACAGAACACAAACATTGGGGTTGCAAAAATTCATTGGTAATTGATGCTCGAATAAAACCACATCATGCGCCACCATTAGAAAAAAATCCTGAAATAGAAAAACGAGTTGATATACTTGGAACAAAAGGAAAATCGTTGTACGGAATAATTTAATCTCTCTATCGAATCTCCGCTCCTACTTTTTCTTGATAAGTTTTCACCAATTTTTCCATAATTTTTTCAATCTGCTTATCGGTTAGTGTCGCTGCTTCATCTTGCAAAGTAAAACTCAATGCGTACGATTTTTTACCTTGAGGCAATTTATCACCTTCATACACATCAAATAAATTTACATTCTTCAACATATTTTTTTCTGTTTGAAAAGCTAATTGTTCCAACTGTTCAAACTGAATTGTTTTATCAATCAACAATGCCAAATCTCTTCTTACTTCTGGAAATTTAGAAACTTCGACATACATCACTTTTGTTTGTTTAACAGCTTCAATAATCAAATCCCAATTAAAATCGGCATAAAATGTTTCTTGTTTTATGTCCATTAATTTTAAAATAGATTTAGAAACAGAACCAAATTCTACTAACGATTTTTTATTAAAATTAAAACTCAAACCTTGTGAAAAAATATCATTATTCAATTCTGATATTTTTATATCATTTATTCCCAATCGCTCTAAAACTGCTTTAACAAAGCCTTTTAGTGTATAAAAATTTACAGCATCATTTTTTGCATTCCAGCTTTCTTCATTTTTTCGACCCGTAATGAACAATGATAAATGTTTCGTTTCAACATATTTGGTGGCATCCGAATTTTTTATTGCCATATATATTTTACCAAATTCATATAATTTCAAATCTGTATTTCTACGATTTTGATTGTATGAAATGGTTTCTAATCCGCTAAACAAAAGGGTTTGGCGCAACACATTCAAATCGCTACTCAACGGATTCATCATCGTTACACTTCTTTCTTCGCTCAACGATTTTAATCTACTTGCATATTCTCCTTTAGTTAACGACAAACACATCATCTCCGAAAAGCCATTATTGGTAAGCAATTCAGAAACTATATTTTGAATTTTTTCTTTATCTGGTTTTTCCGAAAATGACAATGATGAATTTAATTCTGTTGAAATTTCAATATTGTTGTATCCATAAATACGCAACACTTCTTCTATTACATCTTGCTCACGCGTTACATCTACTTTAAATGGCGGAACAGAAAGCAAAAGTGCATCGTGTCCTTCATGTTCAATTTCAATTCCAAGTGAAGTAATAATATTTTTAATAATTTCTAAATCAATATGTTTTCCTATCAATTGGTCGCATTTTTCAAATGAAAAAGGAACTTTTACATTTTCGATTTTTGCAGAATATATATCAATAATGTCAGATGAAATTTCTCCACCAGCAATTTCTTTTATTAAAAGTGCCGCTCTTTTTAGTGCATAAACAGTAATGTTCGGGTCGGCACCTCTTTCGAAACGAAACGAAGCATCAGTTTTTAAACTATGACGTTTACTTGATTTACGAACAGATGTTGAGTTAAAATAAGCACTTTCTAAAAAAATATTTTTTGTTTGTTCACTCACTCCAGATTCCATTCCGCCAAATACTCCAGCAATACACATTCCGCCACCAGCATCACAAATCATTAAATCTTCTGATGATAATTCACGTTCCACTTCATCCAATGTTTTGAATTTAGTTTTGTCAGCAAGTTTTTTAACAACAATTTTATTCCCTTTGATTTTGTCTGAATCAAAAGCGTGCATTGGTTGTCCAAGTTCGTGCAACACATAATTTGTAACATCCACAATATTATTTATCGGACGAATACCAATTGCTTTCAATCTGTTTTTTAACCATTCTGGAGAATCTGAAACTTTTATGTTACTAATTGAAATCCCTGAATAACGTGGGCAAGCAACTGCATCTTCAACCGTAACTTCTATTTTTGAATTTGTATTATCTACTGCAAATGTTTTTACATCTGGCAAATTCAAAAATTGTTTTTCTTTTTCAATAAGATTTAATACTGCAACCAAATCACGAGCAACACCCACATGCGATGCAGCATCGGCACGATTAGGCGTTAAGCCTATTTCAAATGTATAATCTTCATCAATTTTAAAATAATCTTTTGCCAATGTTCCAACTTTTGCATCAGCATTCAACACCATAATTCCTGCATGTGAAACGCCTAAACCAATTTCATCTTCGGCACAAATCATTCCTTCGGAAAGCTGTCCACGAATTTTTGATTTTTTAATTTCAAAAGGTTCTCCAACCGTTGGATAAAGCATTGCACCAATAGTTGCCACCACTACTTTTTGTCCCACTTCCACATTTGTTGCGCCACAAACAATATTCAATAATGTTGCTGAACCAACATCAACAGTTGTTAAATTCAA
>JAYTXX010000006.1:0-6109 GCA_043742725.1 Bacteroidota bacterium
CAATTCAAAACTGTTGAAAACTCAAAATAAAATAATCCTCTCAATAGCTTGGTTTTAACTAAATTTGACAGCGTAAAAACTATAAATAACAGAACACTATAAAGTATGTCAACTACCACCGAAGAATTAACAACTGTTGAAACAGCAAAAGAGTTAGGATTATTAGCTGAAGAATTTGATAAAATAAAAGAAGTGTTGGGTCGCACACCAAACTTTGTAGAATTAAGCATTTACAGCGTAATGTGGAGTGAGCATTGTTCGTACAAAAACTCAATTAGTTGGTTAAAAACATTACCAAAAGAAGGACCACACATGCTTGCAAAAGCAGGAGAAGAAAATGCTGGATTGGTTGATATTGGTGATGGATTGGGTTGTGCATTTAAAATAGAATCACATAATCATCCTTCTGCATTAGAGCCGTATCAAGGCGCTGCTACTGGTGTTGGCGGAATTAACAGAGATATTTTTACAATGGGTGCTCGTCCTATTGCACAATTAAATTCATTGCGTTTTGGTGATATTAAATTAGAAAAAACAAAATGGTTACTGAAAGGAGTTGTAAAAGGAATTGGCGATTACGGCAATGCTTTTGGAATTCCAACCGTTGGTGGTGAAGTTTTTTTTGATGAATGTTATAATGTAAATCCATTGGTAAATGCAATGAGTGCAGGAATTGTAAAAGCAGGCGAAACTGTTTCTGCAACTTCGTATGGTGTTGGAAATCCAGTTTACATTGTTGGTTCTGCCACAGGAAAAGATGGAATTCACGGTGCTGCATTTGCATCAAAAGATATTACAGAAGATTCTGCAAAAGACTTACCAGCAGTACAAGTTGGCGATCCGTTTCAAGAAAAACTTTTATTAGAAGCAACATTAGAAGTTATTCAAACAGCTGCTGTGATTGGAATGCAAGACATGGGAGCTGCAGGAATTATTTGTTCTACTTCTGAAATGAGTGCAAAAGGAAATCACGGAATGAATATTTGGTTGGATAAAGTTCCCACACGTCAAGAAAATATGTTGCCTTGGGAAATTTTGCTTTCTGAATCACAAGAGCGTATGTTGATTGTGGTGCAAAAAGGAAAAGAAAAATCAGTAGAAGCTGTTTTTGAAAAATGGGATTTGAACTGTGCAATCATTGGAGAAGTAACAGAAAGTAGCCGTTTGAAATATTATGTAAAAGGAGAATTGGTGGCTGATGTTCCTGCCGAATCGCTTGTGCTTGGCGGTGGTGCGCCAATATACAAGCGCGAATACAAAGAGCCTGCTTATTTTGCAGAAAATAAAAAATTTACAATTGATAGCATTGAAGAGCCTAAAGATTTAAAAGCAGTTGCTAAATTTTTAATCACACATCCGAACATTGCTTCAAAACAATGGGTTTACAATCAATACGATTCGATGGTGGGTACTGCAAATATGAGTACCAATGCACCATCTGATGCGGCAATTGTAAACATTAAAGGAACAAATAAAGCCATTGCATTAAAAGTAGATTGCAACGCTCGTTATGTAAATGCTGACCCTGAAATAGGCTGTGCTATTGCTGTTTCGGAAGCGGCACGAAACATTGTTTGTAGTGGTGGCGAACCAAGTGCAATTACCAACTGTTTGAATTTTGGTAATCCTTACAACCCCGAAGTGTATTGGCAATTTGTTGGTTCTATCAAAGGAATGAGCAAAGCTTGTATTAAATTTTCTACACCTGTAACAGGAGGAAATGTAAGTTTTTATAATCAATCGTCTTACGAAGGACCTGTGTTTCCAACACCTACAATTGGTATGCTTGGAATTTTAAAAGACAAATCAACACGAATGACATTGAATTTTAAAAATGAAGGAGACTCCATTTATTTAATTGGCAATTCGCAAAATGATATTGCTTCTTCTGAATATTTATATTCATTTCACAAAGTAAAAAACTCTCCTGCTCCTGCATTTAATTTAGATGATGAATTTTATGTGCAACAAGCAATCAAAACATTAATAAAAGAAAAAGCAATTCAATCGGCTCACGATTGTGCTGATGGAGGCTTGTTCATCACACTTTTGGAAAGTGCAATGCCAAACGGATTGGGTTTTGATATTTCCTGCGATGATGAAATTCGTAATGATGCTTTCCTTTTTGGCGAAGCACAAAGCCGTGTAGTAGTTTCTGTAAAAAAAGAAGATGAAGATAAATTCATTGAATTGATGATGGAAACCAGAGTTGAGTTTTCTTATTTAGGCGATGTAACAGGCAAAGAAATGATTGTTGATGAAAAATCATTTGGAACTATTGCAGAAGCAAAAGACTTATTTGATAATGCTTTGGGAGAATTGATGAAATAATAAATCATGAGAAAAGCTACACTACTTATTATATTTTTTAGCGTTGTTGCTTTTTCGTATTCCCAAAATACTGCACAAGAATATTATAAAAATGCAATCATTAAAGATTCGTTGAAAGATTATGTTGGTGCATTAAATGATATTGAAAATGCCATTCAAATAAACTATGAATATGATAGTGCATTTTGCTTGCAAGGCATCCTCTATTTTAAATTAGGCGATTATAAACTTGCAACAAAACAGTTAGACAAAGCTATAAAACTAAAACCAAATTATTTTGAAGCACTCTACACAAGAGGTATCGCAAAGGCTCAATTAGAAGATTATATTGGCGCAATAAAAGATTTGAATAAAGCTATTTTGCTAAATTCAAATAATGCAAAAGCATATTACAACAGAGCATTAACGAAAGGACATTTGAATGATTATCCATCGGCAATTGCTGATTTGGACAAAGCATTGAGCATTGACAACAACTACATTAATGCGTATTACAGTCGTGGATTTTGGAAAGATATTTCAGGAGATTATGATGGCGCATTATTGGATTACAAAAAAGTAATTGAGTTAGATGCAAACTATCGCGAAGCATACATAGCAATGGGAACAGCCATGTATCAACACGGAGAAAAAACACAAGCTTGCGAAATACTAAATACAGTTGCAAATAAAGGAAGTGTGATGGCAGATGAATTAATTGAAAAATTGTGTAAATAAATGTTGAAACGAATAATTGTTTTTTGTTTTATAATTTTTTGGTTGATGAGTAAAAATACATCAGCTCAAATAAATTATACTATATCAAAACAAAATGTAAAATGTAATAATAGTGCATTGGGCAAAATTCAAATTATAATTACTTCTACAAACAATCCATATACATATAGTTGGAGCACAGGACAAACAACATCCAGCATTTCTGATTTACAAATTGGAAACTATACTGTAACTGTAACTGATGCAAGCCTCAATGATACAACTATCTCTGTGATGATTGAAGAAACACTTTGCAAAATGACTCCAGAAATAGTTTTCACACCAAATGGTGATGGACACAACGATACTTGGGGAATAAATAATTCGCAAAATTTTCCTAACTCTTTAGTAATTGTATTTAATCGTTTGGGACAAAAAATATTTGAACACAAAGGATTATACGAACCTTGGGATGCTACTGATTTATATGGTATTCCGCAATCAGATGCAAGTTATTATTATATAATTTATGAAGATGCGGACAAAAAAGAAAATGCAATAAAAGGAGTTGTATCTATCGTTAGATAAATGAAAAAAAACACATACATAAAAAAAGCAATTAGAATTTTTTTCATCACAACGATGATTGCTTTATCTATTCAAGCTCAACAATCCGTTCAGTATTCTCAATTTTTATTAAATGATTACGGATTAAATCCAGCAGTTGCAGGAGCTTCCAAAGGTTTAAATTTTTTGGTTGGAAAAAGAACTCAATGGAGAGGATTTGATTTTGCACCACAAACCAGTTTTATAAATGCAACAAAAGATTTTGGAAAAAAAGGTTACAGAAATTATTGGCATGGAGTTGGTGCATACTTTGAAGAAGATAAAGCAGGTTTTTTCGCAACAAGATATATGTCGGCTTCTTATGCTATGCACATAAAAATTTCAGCAAAATATTTTTTAAGTTTTGGAATTGCCGTAGGCGCAAAAAATATAGGATTTTCGTCAGGATTGTATGACGCTAACGACCCCGCATTAGATCATCAATCACAAAAAGTATGGATTCCTACTATTACTCCAGGACTTTATCTTTACTCAAAAAAATTATGTATTAGTTTTGCTGTACGAAATTTATACAAAAGCAAACTTGAGCAAGGAAGCTCTAACATTGGCTCTAATAGCAAACTGCAACCTGCAGCATTTCTAACATTGCATCGTAAATTTCGTTCGCCTAATTATAGCTATGTGTTTGTTCCTGCAATTCATATACAAAGTAATTTTTCAAACATTGTTCCTTCTATTCAATATAATTTTATGGCATATTATGTTGGAAGAGTTGGATTGGGGCTTACATACAGAATGCACGATGCTATATGTGCCATTTTGCAAATACGAGTTTATAAAAATATAATTGTTGGTTTTTCGTATGATTATACCATTTCAAAATTCAGATATGCAAAAGCAAATTCTGATGAAATGATGATTGGATTTTCTCCCGTTATGGGCAATGACATGTCTGAAAAACCAGGCGGAGCAAGTGATTGTCCTCGATTTGAATTATAAAAAATATTTTTTTGTGAAAGAATTTTTAAAAAAATTATGGCGATGGATATGGAAAACTATTCTTGTTTTTTTTATTGTTAGCATTTCATCTGTTATTATTTTTCGTTGGATTCCAATTCCAGTAACTCCACTAATGCTTATTCGATGCGTTGAACAAAAACTAGATGGCAAAGATTTGAAACTAAAAAAAGATTGGGTTCCATTCGAAAAAATTTCGCCCAATTTACAATTAGCTGTTGTTTGTTCCGAAGATCAAAATTTTATTAAGCACAGCGGTTTTGATTTTGAAGCGATTGACAAAGCGATGGAGTATAATGAGAAACATAAAAAAACAAGAGGCGCAAGTACAATTAGCCAACAAACAGCAAAAAATGTTTTTTTATGGACAGGCAGAAGCTGGATTAGAAAAGGATTTGAAGTATATTTTACTTTTTTAATAGAAACTATTTGGAGCAAACAACGCATCATGGAAGTTTATTTGAATGTGATTGAAATGGGTGATGGTGTTTATGGTGCAGAATCTACAGCAAAAATATTTTTCCATAAAAATGCTGCAAGCTTAAGTAAAGCCGATGCTGCAAAAATTGCCGCAGTATTACCAAATCCTATACGATTTAATTTAGCAAAATCGAGTAGCTACATTTCACAACGACAATCTTGGATATTACACCAAATGGCACTTTGGGGTGGTGTGTTGGATTATGAAAAAGAATAATCTTCAAAAAAAAGTCCCGAATTTTTCGGGACTTTTTTGTTTTAATTTTCTGCTACTTTTTCTTTTAATAATTTGTGATAGAAATAATAAGAAGCAAATGCAAAAGCAATGAAAAGTAATAATGGTAATGATGCAACAATGCCAGCAGTAGCTGCAATAGAATACATTGCTCCAACTAAATCAAAAACCAAACCTGCATAAGCCCACTCTTTAATTTTTGGAAAACCAGGAATAAGAATAGCAATTACTCCTACTATTTTTACAACTCCAATAAATGGAATAAAATACAGCGGATAACCCAAATCGGTCATAAACTTAATTGCTTCAGGATTATTTAAAACATCGGGAATAGCCGAAAACAACATAAATCCTCCAAATAATATGGTAATAATCCAATAAATAATTTTTGTTTTTTTCATTTTGTAAATTTATTAGTCAAACTGTTTTTAAGTGAATTTTTAATTTTTCTATACTGTTTTTAATTCTTTTATTTGCTTTTAAAATTATAAAAAACGCCTTGTAGAAATACAAAGCGTTTTTTTAAAGTTTACTATTTGAATACTATTTTTTAATTATGCTTTCAAATAAGTTAATAATTTTTCAACACTAACTTTCGCATCACCATACAACATTTCCGAATTTTGTTTGTAGAACAATGGATTGTCTTCGCCTGAATATCCAGCAGACATAGAGCGTTTCATAATAATTACTTTTTCTGCTTTCCAAGCTTCAATAACAGGCATTCCGTAAATTGAACAAGCTGGATCATCTTGCGCAGCTGGGTTTACAACGTCATTCGCT
>JAYTXX010000007.1:0-19462 GCA_043742725.1 Bacteroidota bacterium
CTGTAAGTATTCCTGCAACCTTTAATATCACATCTTTTGGGGCAGTCCAACCATTTAGTTTTCCGGTAAGTTTAACACCAATTAATTTCGGCATCTTTAATTCCCAAGCCAATCCTGCCATTACATCACAAGCATCAGCTCCACCAACACCAATAGCTATCATTCCTAATCCGCCAGCATTTACTGTGTGCGAATCTGTTCCTATCATCATTCCTCCAGGGAAAGCATAATTTTCTAAAACCACTTGGTGAATAATACCTGCGCCTGGTTTCCAAAAACCAATTCCATATTTATTCGAAACGCTTCCCAAGAAATCAAATACTTCTTTGCTTTCTTTTGTTGCAAAAGCCAAATCTGTTGCTGCACCTTCTTTGGCAGTAATCAAGTGGTCGCAATGTACAGTACTTGGTACAGCCACCTGCGGACGACCGCTTTGCATAAACTGCAACAAAGCCATTTGAGCTGTTGCATCTTGCATTGCTACTCTATCTGGAGAAAAGTCAACATACGATTTTCCTCTCGAAAAATTTTCGCCTTGTTGGTCTTTATGCAAATGTGCATACAATATTTTTTCAGTCAAGGTAAGCGGGCGACCAACCAATTTGCGTGCTGCTTCTACTTTTGCCGGAAGGTTTTTATAAACCTGCTTAATCATTTCAATGTCGAATGCCATAGTTTTGAAATTAAAAATTATGAATTAAAGATTATAAATTACGAGTATTGAATTATAAATTTTTGTTTTAAGGATTGCAAATTTAAAAATATTCACATAAAAAAAGCGCAAATTATTTTTCTTGCGCTCCTTTTGTTTTTAGGAAGTTGATAATGGAAACAGCTCCTTTATCTTCAGCTATTTTTAGTGGTGTATCTCCAAAATCATTTTTTGCATTTACATCGGCTCCTTTTTCAATCAAGTAAATTACCAAGTCTAATTTTATTCCTCTGCAAGCCGAATGTAGCGGTGTGTTTCCGCCATCGTCCACATCGGTAACTTTACAGCCTTTGCTAATGAAATATTCTACTAATTCTTTGTCAACACCATTTGGTTTTTCTTTTGTTTTGGTAGAAGAAGCATACAGTGCGGCTTTGTGCAATGGAAAAATGTTTTCGGGAGAAGTAAAACTTGCTCCTTTATTTATTAATAGTTTTACAACTTCGGGTTGTGAATTTACTATTGCAAGTAGAAGAGGTGATGTGTTTAGTGTACCGCTTTCACTTGATATTAAATCGGGATTTCTTTTTATAGATGTTTCAACCATTGCAACATTTCCTTTTTTGATATAGTCTAAAAATTTTCCATCTTCAAAAAATGAAATTTCAATAATTTTTCGTGCAGTGTCTTTTACATTTATAACGCTTTGAAATGTTGCAGTTGATTTTTTATCGGTTGATGTTGCTTCAATGCTATTATCACCATAATTTAAAACTACAACAGAGGCTACTCCAGCTTTTACATTTATGATTTTTGCTGCTCCATTTACCTTTACTGTACAATCCAAATCGGCTGCAATAATTCCTTTTGCTTTTATGTTTTTTGTATTTACTGGTAAGGGTTTTTTAGCTTGAGCAAAAATGGTGGTGCTTGTTAGAGCCACTAAAAACAATGTAATAAAAGCATAATTTGTGAATTTGTTTTTTTTATTCATTGTAGTATTTTTTTGTATTCAAACTCAAAGATAGATTATTGTTGTGTTCTAATGAAAAAATAAATGTAATTTTTTCATTCTACATTAAAGACTAAAATTTTAATACAATCGTTGCATCGAATTAGTTTATTACATTTGTACTTCCATCGAATATGAAATAAATGGCTTCGTTTTTAAGAGAAAATATTAAAATATCATTAGGCGCAATCCGAAGTCAGCTCTTACGTACCATCCTTACTGCATTAATTATTTCTATTGGAATTATGGCATTGGTTGGAATTTTAACAGCTATTGATGCTATCAAATCTTCTATTAATAGCAACTTCACTAATATGGGAGCAAATACATTTACCATTCGTAATCGTCAAATGCGTTTGCGAATTGGTGAAAATGGACAAAGTCCAAAGCGTTTCAGAAGTATTACGTACGATGAGGCTATGCGTTTTGCAAAAGAATATTCGTTTCCTGCAAAGCCTTCTGTTTCAACAAGGGCTTCGGGTGCAGGAGTGATGAAATATTTATCAAAAAAAACCAATCCGAATATTCAAGTATTGGGTGGCGATGAAAATTATTTAGCAACTGCTGGTTATGACTTGGAACAAGGCAGAAATTTTACTGCTCAAGAAGTATTGTTTGGAAACCATGTGGTTATTTTAGGTAAAGATGTGATTGCTGCATTGTTTTCAAAAAAAGAAGACCCAATAGATAAAGTAATAACTATTGGAAGTGGCAAGTACAGAATAATTGGAGTATTAAAATCAAAAGGAAATAGTTCGGGTTTTGGTGGCGATAAAATTGGAATTTTACCAATAAATAATGTGCGTCAATATTTTTCGATGCCAAACATGACCTTTACAATAAATGTACTTACAGCCAGTCCGCAACAAATGGATGCTGCTATTAGCGAAGCAATGGGTATTTTCAGAATTATTAGAAAAGTAAATTTAGGTGAAGAAGAAAATTTTGAAATTACAAAAAGTGATAATTTGGCAAATATGCTTATTGGCTTAATTGGAAAAGCAACAGCAGGTGCAACTACCATTGGCATTATTACATTGCTTGGAGCTGCTATAGGATTGATGAATATTATGTTGGTGTCAGTAACAGAGCGTACTCGCGAAATAGGAATTCGTAAAGCAATTGGCGCAACCAAAGAAACTATTCGTAGTCAATTTTTGGTTGAAGCAATTGTTATTTGCCAAATTGGTGGTTTGCTTGGAATTATTCTTGGAATTGTAATTGGCAATTTAATTTCTATGCAATTAGAAGTTGGTTTTATTATTCCTTGGGTTTGGATTATTAGTGGAATTATTCTTTGTTTATTTGTTGGATTAATTTCAGGATTGTATCCTGCTGTAAAAGCCTCTAAACTTGACCCAATTGATGCATTGAGGTTTGAATAATTACTCCTTATTTTTACTATCAATCACAATTGTAACAGGTCCATCGTTTAATAATTCTACTTTCATATCAGCTCCAAACTCTCCTGTTTGTATAGCTTTTCCGAAATCGTTTTGTAATTGTTTAATCATTTTTTCATAAAGCGGAATAGCTGTAATTGGTTTTGCTGCTTTAATGTATGAAGGTCTATTTCCCTTTTTTGTAGAAGCATGCAATGTAAATTGTGAAACCAAAATAATATCTCCATTTACTTCTTTTACCGACAAATTCATCACATTGTTTTCATCATTAAAAATACGAAGATTGATAATTTTTGAACTCAACCATTCAATGTCTTCATCTGTATCAGCATCTTCAATGCCCAGCAAAATCAATAACCCCAAGCCAATGGAACTTTTTATAGTTTCATTAATTTTTACTGATGCTTTTGAAACACGTTGAATAACAACTTTCATAATTCAAAATTTTCTTTGACACGAATTTTATTACCAACGATTTGTAAATTCGTATTCATTCGTAATTCGTACACATCAGTAATTCGTACACATTAGTAATTCGTAACATCCAACTCTTCTCCATTCATAATTCCTAAATAACTATTGTATCGTGATGTTGCAATTTCACCATTTTCAACAGCTGCAATTACAGCGCATTTAGGTTCATTCAAATGAAGACAATTATTAAATTTACATTGATTTTTTATAGCTCGCATTTCAGGAAAATAATTTCCAATTTCTTCCTTTGCCATATCCACCAAGCCCAATTCTTTTATGCCTGGCGAATCAATAATAAATCCACCATAATTCAATAGATGCATTTCTGCAAACGTAGTAGTGTGTTTTCCTTTGAAATGTGCATCCGAAATTTCACCAATTTTTAAATTCAAATTTTCATCCATTGAATTTATCAAAGTAGATTTTCCAACTCCCGAATGTCCCGAAATTAAAGTGATTTTGTTTTTTGTAATATTTTTTAAAACATCAATTGCTGTTTTTTTTGTTGCAGAAACTTTGTAACACTTGTAACCAATTTTTTCATAAATAGAAATAAAATTGTTTAGCTCTTGCATCAATTGTTTATCATCTTCAAACAAATCAATTTTGTTAAAAATAATAGTTGTTGGAATATGATAAGCTTCGGCAGTGAGTAAGAAACGGTCAATAAAACCAGCCGATGTACGAGGTAATGCCAATGTAACAATTAGTAAAGCTTGGTCAATATTTGCAGCAATAATATGAGATTGTTTTGATAAATTAATGGATTTACGAATGATGTAATTTTTTCGTTCTTCAATTTTATGAATCACACCTTTTGCATCATCTTCCATTTCAAATTCTACTTTATCGCCAACTGCAATTGGGTTTGTAGTTTTTATTCCTTTAATTCGAAACACACCTTTGATACGGCATTCCAACATTTTGCCATCATCAGCCAACACACTGTACCAACTTCCTGTTGATTTTATAACTACACCTTTCATTCGATTTTACCGTTTAACATTTTTTGAGCATCAAATTTATCAAAAAGAATTAGCTTTGTGGTATTCGTTCATTAGTTATATTAGTTTGCTAATAATTGAATGAATAAGTAAATCATTGAACTGATAAAAAATGTCGATAAAAGTAAACAACATTACAAAAATTTATGGCGAACAACGCGCATTGAATGATGTTTCGTTTGAAGTAAATACAGCCGAAGTGGTTGGTTTTCTTGGTCCAAATGGTGCAGGAAAATCTACGATGATGAAAATTTTAACATGCTTTATTCCACAAACATCAGGAACAGCAAGTGTTTGCGGATTTGATATTTCCGAACAAAGTTTAGAAGTTCGCAAACTTGTAGGTTATTTGCCCGAACACAATCCATTGTATTTGGATATGTATGTAAAAGAATATTTAGAATTTATTGCAGGATTGCATCATTTGAAAAATGTAAAATCGCGTATTGCCGAAATGATTGAAACTACAGGCTTACAAGTAGAACAAAAGAAAAAAATTGGTGCACTTTCAAAAGGTTATCGTCAGCGAGTTGGATTAGCACAAGCATTGATTCACGACCCCAAAGTGTTGATTTTAGATGAACCTACAACAGGTTTAGACCCAAATCAATTAGCAGAAATTAGAAATTTAATTATTGAAGTTGGAAAACAAAAAACAGTTTTGTTTTCTACACATATTATGCAAGAAGTAGAAGCGGTATGTGACCGTGTAATTATTATAAACAATGGAAAAATTGTTGCAAACGATGAAACTTCCGCATTGCAAAATTCACAAAGTCAACATAATTATTTTATCACAGTTGAATTTGATAAACAAACAAATAGTAATGATTTGAAAAAAATAAATTTTGTGTTTGATGCAAAAAATATAAAAGACAATGTTTGGTTGTTGGAAGTGAAAACAGATAAAGATATTCGTCCAGATATTTTTCAGTATGCAGTAAAAAATGGAATGGCTGTTCTTACGTTGAACAGAGAAGAACAAAAACTAGAAGATGTATTTAAACAATTAACAAAATAAAAAGAATAGAAAGCTATGTATTTCATTTTATCATATGATTCTGAAGGAACGGACTTGGAAAAGAACGAGTTGAAAGAATTTATAAAAGCGGAAATAGCAACTCTGAAATGGGCAAAACCATTAAATAATTTATTTATTGTGGAATGTAAAAGTGTAAGAATAAGGCGAATAATTCTGCGAAATTTTTTTACATATGCTGATAATAATCCAACGCAGAGAATTAGATTTATTCTTACTCCATTAATAAATGCAGGTGATCTTGGAGGAAGAATTCCAAATAGACTATGGGAACATATAAGAAGTATTACAGTTAATAGAGATGAAAATGACCTCTACTGAAAATAACAAAGAAAATATGGAGTACGATGATCTTTCTCAAGAGCAAAAAGAAAATTTGCAAGAAGAAACGGGGGATGATTTTGATTTGACACAGGAAAGTATAGAAAATGAAATAAAAACACTTAAAGAAAAAGAAATAGATGTTATTGAAGTATATAAATTGATTGTAGAAATTAGAAAATTTGAAATTGATAATTTTTGGAAGAGAACTTTATTTTTTTGGGGTGCTCTTGCAATTATTATTGCGGGTTATTTTAGTGCAAAAGTGAACTTGGAATACTTAATTTTCGCATCAATTACAGGTTTTTTTTATAGTATGATTTTTAGTTTAGGATTGCGAGGAAGTAAATATTGGCAAGAGCATTGGGAAAGAACAGCATCGACTTATGAGAAAGGAATTGGTTTGAAATTATTTAGGTGGGATTTGGGTAAAGAGATTCGAGAAGAAAATGAGGATGTATTTTTTCTTTTACGACCATATAAACATTCTGTTTCTAAACTAACAATGATTTTAGGTGATTTGAGTTGTATTTTTTGGTTGTTACTTGCGTTAAAAGATTATCAAGAATTAGGGAAAAAAGTTCATTTGCATTTTACATTTACTAATATTGATGCCTTTTCTACTACAGTAAATTTTTATATTGCTTCTGGGGTAATTTATTTGTTTATTTTTCTTTTTTGGAAAAAATTATATTGGAAATGTTCCAAATGGAAAGATCAAATACGATCGAAAATTAATGCTAAAAAAAACAATAAAAATGAAAATCAATTTTAATCAAATCGTTTTATCTGCTAGTGTAGTAAGCCTTGTATTTACAGCTTGTAATAGCAATGAAAAAAAATCAGCAGCCGAAAATAATTTTATTGACCCAGTTACAGCGCATATTGATTCATCGTTTGCACCACAGCAAAACTTTTTTAGGTTTGCAAATAACACTTGGTTCAAGCAACATCCAATTCCTGCTTCCGAAAGTAGCAATGGTATTTTCAGAACCATACAAGATACTATCAACGAAGCGGTAAAACGTATTTGTGAAACTTCGGCAAAAGATGCAAACTTGAAAAAAGGAAGCAACAAACAAAAAATCGGTGATTTTTATTACAGTGGAATGGATACTGTAGGCATTGAAAAATCAGGTGTTTCGGGCTTGAACAATGAATTTTCAAAAATTGATGCAATAAAAACCAAAGAAGATTTATTAGCAACTGTTGCACGTTTTCATACAATGGGAGTTTCTACAATGTTCAATTTTTATGTAGGAATGGATGATAAAAACAGTTCGCAATATGTAGCATCGCTTTATCAAGCAAGTTTGGGTTTGCCCGAAAGAGATTATTATTTTCTTACCAATGCACGAACCACAAATATTCGTAATGAATATGTAAAACATGTTAGCACTATGTTTCAATTAATTGGTGCTGATGAAAAAACAGCAACTGCAAACAGTAAAAAAATAATGGCTCTGGAAACAGCTATAGCAAAGAGTTGTAGAAAAATTGAAGATTTGCGCGACCCATATAAAAATTATAATAAAATGGCTGTTGCCGCAGTAAATAAACTCACACCTTCTGTTGATTGGAAAATAATGTTGAGCAATTTAGGACTTAAAAATGTGGATAGCGTTGTAGTTGGTCAGCCTGAATTTTTTACTGCACTCGAAAAAAATTTAAAATCGGTTAGCATTGATGATTGGAAAGTGTATTTGAAATGGAATTTGCTAAATAATTATGCAAGCGATTTGAATAAAAAAATTGAAGACCAAAATTTTTATTTCTATTCAACTGTGCTTGATGGTGTGAAAGAACAAAAACCACGTTGGAAAAAAATGGTTGAAAACACGGATGGCTCACTTGGCGAATTGATTGGCGAAATTTATGTTCAAGAATATTTACCAAAAGGAACAAAAGAAAAATTGTTGGAAATTGGAAACAACATTCGTGATGTTTTTGCTGAACACATCAAAAATTTGGATTGGATGAGTGATGCAACAAAACAAAAAGCATTAAGCAAATTGAACAAAATCACAATGAAAGTAGGCTATCCCGACAAATGGAAAGATATGAGCGCTGTTGAAATTTCGCGCGATAATTATTTACAAAATGTGATGAACATAAATAATTGGCGATACAATTATATGATAAACAAATATGGAAAGCCTGTGGATAGAACCGAATGGGATATGTATCCACAAACATATAATGCTTATTACAACCCAGCAAACAACGAAATTGTTGTGCCTGCTTGTAATATTATTGTTCCTGGATTTGAAGGTCGTATGCCTGATGATGCAGTATTGTATGGCATTATAGGAGGTTCAACATTTGGACACGAAATCACACATGGTTTTGATGACCAAGGAAGTTTGTATGATGAAAATGGAAATTTGAAAGATTGGTGGACGAAAGAAGACAGAGAAAAATTTGTTGCAAAAACAAAATTAATTGTTCGTCAATTCAATGAATTTGTGGTGTTGGATAGCATACACGTTAAAGGAGAAAATACACAAGGAGAAAATATTGCCGATTTGGGTGGAGTGGTAATGGGATTAGAAGCATTCCGAAAAACAAAACAAGGACAATCAACAGAAATGATAAATGGATATTCTCCCGAACAACGCTATTTTTTATCCTATGCGTATGCGTGGATGGTAAACAACACAGAAGCATCTTTGGCAAAACGAATAATGACAGATGTGCATTCTCCAGCGGAGTTCAGAATAAATGGACCTGTTTCGGATGTGGAAGATTTTTACAAAGCATTCAATGTAAAACCAACAGACAAAATGTATCGTGCGGATAGTTTGAGAGTGAAAATTTGGTAAACAAAATTTGTATGAATAAATTATTTTTAAAACACTTGACATTATTTTTTTTGATGATGTCAAGTGTTTTGTTTTCACAAAATTATTTTCAGCAAGAAGTAAATTATACCATCAATGTAAAATTGAATGATGTAAAAAATGAATTGTCGGCAAATGAAAATATAGAATACATTAATAATTCTCCCAACACGCTTTCCTTTATTTATATGCACTTGTGGGCAAATGCTTACAAAGATGAAACTACATCACTTGCTAAACAAATGTTGGAAGATGGCGATAGAAAATTACATTATTCAAAAGAAGATGAACGAGGATATATTGATTCGCTTGATTTTAAAGTGAATGATAAAAATGTGAAATGGGAATTATTAAAAGATAGCATAGATATTTGTAAAATATATTTGAACGAACCATTACAAAGTGGCGAAAAAATAATTATCTCAACACCATTTCATGTAAAAATTCCTTCAGGAAAATTTTCTCGATTAGGACATATTGGTCAATCCTATCAAATTACACAATGGTATCCAAAACCCGCTGTTTATGATAGAAATGGCTGGAATTACATGCCTTACTTAAATCAAGGAGAATTTTACTCGGAGTTTGGAAGCTTTGATGTTAGCATTACTGTTCCTCAAAATTATGTACTTGGTGCCACAGGCGATATGGTGGATGGAGAAAATGAATTGAAGTGGTTGGATGACAAAGTACACGAAACAGAAGCCATTGAACGATTTGATAGCAATGATTTAGCATTTCCAAAATCGGATAGTGTTACAAAAACTTTGCATTTTAAACAAAGCAGAGTACACGATTTTGCTTGGTTTTGCGATAAGCGTTACCATGTTTTGAAAGGAGAAATTACAACACCACATACAAAACATAAAGTTACAACTTGGGTAATGTTTACCAATGCAGAGGGCGATTTGTGGAAAAATAGTATTCAATATATGAATGATGCTGTTTATTATTATTCTTTGTGGAATGGCGATTATCCTTACAATAATTGCACTGCTGTGGATGGAACAATTAGCGCAGGTGGCGGAATGGAATATCCAAACATAACAGTGATAGGTGGCTCTGGCAATGCTTTTCAATTAGATGTTGTTATAACACACGAAGTTGGTCACAATTGGTTTTATGGAATGCTGGGTTCTAACGAACGTATGCATGCGTGGATGGACGAGGGAATTAACTCTGCGAATGAGTTGCGTTATGTGGAAAAAAAATATCCTGAACGTAAATTGTTGGGAGAAAAAGCAGGTGGTTTGCTTGCCAAAATGTTTGATTTGAATAATTACAAACAAAAATTAGAATATTATTTAGCATATATAATTTCTGCTGCTAAAAACGAGGACCAAGCTATTGAAACTCCTTCTTATGATTTCACTGGATTAAATTATGGAGGTGATGTGTATTCCAAAACAGCAATTGTTTTTAATTATTTAAGATTGTATTTGGGCGAAAAAAAATACGATGCAGCCATGCAAAAATATTTTGACGAATGGCAATTCAAACATCCACAACCAAATGACTTGCGAATTATTTTAGAACGAGAAACAGGAAAAAATCTATCATGGTTTTTTGATGATTTAATTAATTCTACAAAAAAATTGGATTACAAAATTACAAGTGCAAAAAAACAAACTGATGATTCTTGGCGCATTGGAATTAAAAATAAAAACAACATTCAATCGCCTGTAATTATTCAAGGAATAAAAAATAAAAAATTAGTAGGGATGGTTGTTTATGATGGTTTTAAAGGCAAACAAATAGTGAGCTTTCCACCATCTGAAATTGATTATTTTAAAATTGATTATACGGAAGAAGTGCCAGAAATAAATCGTAAAAATAATACCATTCGTACAAAAGGAATTTTTAAAAAAATGGAACCATTAAAACTTCAATTTCTCGGAAGTCTTGATAATCCTGACAAAACACAATTATTTTTTACACCAACAGTTGGCTGGAACAATTATAATAAATGGATGTTTGGAATGGCTTTTTACAATAGTTTACTTCCAGAGAAAAAATTTGAATTTCAATTGATGCCAATGTATAGCTATACTACCAATGATTTTGCTGGTTATGGAAAATTGACTTACAATATTTTTCCGCAAGGAAATATTTTTCAAAAAATATCAATTGGTGGAACTGCTACTCGTTATGCATATTCCAACTATCCGTTTGATTTGAATTTTAATAAAATTGCTCCTGAATTAAATATTGTATTTAAAAAGAAAAATGCACGAAGTCCTTTCACACATTCATTACGCTATCGAAATGTGAATGTTATTTTTGATGATGTTAAAATAAATGTTGCAATAGATTCATCTGGATTTAATTATTTCTATTCAAAAAAATCTTCATCTATTAATTTCAATGATATTACATATAGGTTTTCAAAAAGCAATGCTATTCAGCCATACAGCATTAGTGTGAATGTTCAGCAAGGAGAAAATATTTTTAAAACTTCGTTAACTGCAAACTATAGTTATAAATTTCAAAAGCAAAACAAAAGTTTTGATGTACGATTTTTTGCAGGAACATTCATTGGTAACAATACCTCAAATGGCGATTACCGTTTTCGTTTGAGCGGACAACGTGGTTATCAAGATTATTTGTATGACAATATTTATTTGGGGAGAAGTGAATATGAAGGCGTACTTGCAAATCAATTTACGGAAACAGATGGTGCATTCAAATTTTATTCTCCACTTGGGCAAACATCAAAATGGTTGATGGCATTGAATTTAAAATCATCATTAGGAAATATAAAATTGCCAATTAGTTTATATGCCGATATTGGAACTACTGAATATGATGGTATTTTAAATGACAAACTTTTATATGATGCGGGAGTTTGTATTTCTATCAGAAAAAATATTTTTGAAATTTATTTTCCTCTCTTGATTTGTAATGATTTTAAAAATTATAAAAAAGCAAATGGATTAGATGGAATAGAAAATTATCCAGAAACAATTAGATTTACATTAAATTTGAATATGATAAATCCTTTTGATTTACTAAAAAAAATTTCGCTGTAATAGTTAGATGAAATAAAAAAATATGTTAGGGTTTTTGACAAAAATAATTTTCTTATTTGTGCTTACATTCACAATTTTTAATATGAATGGACAAGATATATCTGCTCATATTAAGGAAAATGCGATTAAGATTAATAAATTAGATAGTTTAAACAATTCTGTTTATAAATTACTTTCAAAGTACCAACTTATTATGGTTGGCGAAATGCATGGAACAAATGAACCAGCAACATTTTTAGTTGGTTTAGCACAATTATTTGTGAACAATGGCGATAGTATTCAAATAGGACTTGAATTGCCAACAGAAGAAATAGAAAATTATATTAAGTATCGCAATGACAGTAGTATTTATAATTCTGTTTTTTTTTCTAAAAAACCAATAGATGGGAGAGAAAATTATGCTTGGGCAGAAATTATTAAAACATTCAATAAAATTAAAAACGTGCGATTATTTTTTTTTGATACAAATAAAAAAGATTATGAAGTTTCAAAAAATAGAGATAGCTTGATGTACATTAAAATTAAGAAACAAATTCAAAATAATAGCGGATGGAAAACTATAACATTGAGCGGCAATATTCACAATATGTTATTGCAATATCGAAACATAAATCCTATGGCATATTATTTAAAAATGGATAAAGATTTGAATTTTTCGGATAAAATTTGTTCAATAAATCATCGTTATAAAAGTGGAACAATGTATAACAATACTGGTAATGGATTAGAGTTGAAAAAGATGGGTAGTCCAGATTCAGAATATTCTACTTCTGTCGATTATCAAAGTTATTTTGTTTTTCTTCCCTCATCATTGATGGATAAATACAATGCTGTTTTTTTTACTAAAAATGTAACAGCAGCAGAAATGATTAAAACTAAATAATTGAAATATCAAAACAATAGAAAACGAGTAAATGAAACAAAACAAAAAAATATATTTTGCATCTGATTTTCATTTGGGAGTTCCAACATTTGAAAAAAGTTTGGAGCGCGAAAAGCTTATAGTTAAATGGCTTGATGAAATAAAACATGATGCAGAAGAAATATTTTTGATGGGCGATATGTTTGATTTTTGGTTTGAATACCGACAAACAGCTCCCAAAGGTTTTATTCGTTTGCTTGGAAAGATAGCCGAAATAACCGATTCGGGCATACTGGTTACATTTTTTACTGGCAATCACGATATGTGGATGTTTGATTATTTGCCAAAGGAAATTGGTGTAACAATTTTTCGCGAACCAATTGAACGAACATTTAATGAAAAGAAATTTTATTTAGGTCACGGTGATGGGCTTGGTCCTGGCGATAGTGGATATAAATTCATAAAAAAAATATTTTCAAATAAAATATGTCAATGGCTGTTTGCTCGTTTGCACCCAAACTTTGCTATGGGCATGGCGCACTATTGGTCGCACAAAAGTCGTTTGTCAAACGGACCTGAAGATGATAAATTTCAGGGAGAAGAAAACGAGTGGCTTGCAATTTATGCGAAAGAAGTTTTAGCAAAAAAACATTTTGATTATTTTATTTTTGGTCATCGTCATTTGCCATTGGATATAAAAATTTCTGAAAAAAGTAGATATGTGAATTTAGGAGAATGGGTAAATTACAATAGTTATGCGGTTTTTGATGGCACTCAACTTGAATTAAAATATTATAAATAAATTTTAAAATAAATTCCAATGATTAAAAAATCGATTTTATTTTTCGCCATTTTGTTTTTCATTGTTTGTGAAAACAAAAGCTATTCGCAATCTACAAGAAGTTTTACAGGAAAACCTATTTATGAAATTTTGGTTAATAGAAGTAATGTTTATTTGGGAACAATTACGGTAGAATTATTTCCAAACATTGCTCCAAATCATGTACAAAATTTTGATAGTCTTGTAAGTGTTCACTTTTTTGATACTACTGCTTTTCATCGTGTTATACCAGGTTTTATGATTCAAGGTGGCGATCCAAATTCTCGTCATGGCGATATTTCAACTTGGGGTTATGGCGACCCAAATCAACCAACTGTGAATGCTGAATTTACTACTGCAAAACATTTGCGAGGAACACTTTCTGCGGCACGCGATACAGATATTAATAGTGCAAATTCTCAATTTTTTATTTGTGTTGCGCCAGCATCTTGGCTCAACGGACAATATTCTGTTTATGGACATGTAACAGCAGGAATGAACATAGTTGATACCATTGTAAATTCGCCACGAGATGCGAATGACAATCCTTTGCAAAAAATGGAAATGTTTGTTACTTACACAGGTTCGAACGATAGTATTCCAACTGCTGCAACACTTAATTCGCCTGCCGATGGAACAACTGGTGTTGGAACTTCAAAAGTGTTGAGATGGAATGCTGTGAGTGATGCTATTATTTATCATTTGGAAGTTTCAACAGATTCATTATTCTCAACTATTTTTAAATCAGTTGATATTGGAGCAACAGCTCTTTTGGCTAATATTACTGGTTTGCAAGGTGCCACAACTTATTATTGGCGAGTGAAAATTAATAATGGTGGGCATTTTAGCGCATATTCAAACAAATGGCGTTTTACAACTTCTGGTTCTGCAGGAATTGAATCGTATGATAATACAATAAATCAAATTCAAATTTCTCCGAATCCTTCTGCTGCAAAATTCGTTTTTTCAAATTTATTTATAGCCCCACAAATTGAAATTGAGAATGAACTATTTATTTATGATATTTCTGGAAGGCTTGTTTATAAAGCTGTTTCAAAGAATGATGTTGCAATCGTTGATTTGAGTGAAAAAGAAAAAGGCATTTATTTTTACAAAATAATTTCATCGAATAAAAAAATTCGACAAGGAAAAATTATACTTCAATAGCCAGTTGAAAAAAAATACTTAATAGTGATTTATAATGAATTTAAGAATCATTATTTATTTGTGTTTAATTTTTACAAGCAATTTGTTTTCTCAAACATTTAGTGGAATTGTTTTGGACAATAGTACAAAAAAGCAATTACCAAATTGCATTGTTGTTGTAAAAGGAAAAACAATTTCTACCATTACAGATAACAAAGGACAATTCAAATTCCCATCTTCAATAAAAAATAAAAATACTTCTATTGTCCTTTCAATGTTGGGTTATACAACTATTGAATATAAATTGATGGAATATCCAAAAGATACTTTTTATATTTCACCCAAAAATTTTCTGTTGGATGAAGTGGTAATTTCTGCAAACAAAAAAAATATTCTTAATCCCAAAAGCGAAGAAACAATTTTAGATTTTGATATTATGAATGATCATTTAGTGGTACTCACAGCAGGAAATAAATTCAACAATTTAAAAATGATGAATGAATATGGAGATAATATTACACAATTGAAGGTGAACAAAAATACCGAAAAATTAAAATACGATTGTCTTGATAATCTTCACGTTTTTAGCCCCGATAGCACTTGGCAGCTATTTTATGATTTTGAAAAATTAAATTTATTGAATCCATATTCATTGGCAAATTTCAATCAAATACTTGGGCATTGCGTGTGTTCAAACAACAATAATTATTATTTTCAAAATTTAACGTATAGAAATTTAAGAACGGAATATTTTTATTACAATGAAAATCAAAAAGGTGTTCGACACAATCTTGTTAAGTTTCAAGATTCTGCAAAAATTAAAAACTTTGAATTAGATTATAATTTGCAATATTTTCTAACTGTTAGGCGTGAGTCGAATTACACAAAGTACAACGAGTCGGTTGATACGATGATAAAACATTTGGAAAAATATCGTGAAGGACTTCCTTTGGATTGGGCTTACAATAAATGGTTGGGAAGTGTGGAAACGGAAATGTTAAAAATAGATACCAATTTATTTATAGTAAATTTTACAGATACAAGTATTTATGCTGTTGATTCAAAAAATGAAATAAAATTCAATTCAAAATTTCCAATACTTTACCGTAAAAATTTAACGCATAAAGTATATAAAGATGCTGATTATAAAGAAACATACTTGATACAATTTTTGGATAATAAATTGGTGGCTATAAAATTTGATATACACACAGGAAAAGAATTATCAAAAACAGAAATACCGAATATTCCTTTTTTGCCTAAAAAAATAATTATTCATAGCCGAAGAATGTATTTTATTCAAAAGAATTTGGTTGATGAACAAGCCTACAAAATCATCAAGTATTATTTGGATTGATATTTATTTCACAATTTTTTGAATCAAATCAACCAATCTGTTAGAATATCCAAATTCATTATCATACCAACCAATTACTTTTACCAAATTTCCCACAACCGAAGTAAATTCAGCATCATAAATACACGAATGCGGATTTCCAACAATATCAATAGATACAATAGGGTCTTCGGTATATTCTAAAATACCTTTCAAATTTGTTTCAGCTGCTTTTTTGAATGCAGCATTTATTTCAGCAACAGTAACAGGTTTTGTGAGCACACAAGTAATATCGGTTAATGAACCATCAGGAACAGGAACTCGCATCCCACAACCACCAAGCTTTCCGGTAAGGTGGGGAAATATTTTTGTAATTGCTTTTGCCGCACCTGTTGATGTTGGAACAATGGAAAGTGCAGCAGCACGTGCTCTTCGCAAGTCTTTGTGTGGCGCATCATGTAAGCGTTGATCGCCTGTGTATGAGTGAACTGTGGTAATGTAACCATCTTCCAATCCCCAATTTTCATCCAACACTTTTATCATTGGTGCCGCACAATTGGTGGTGCAAGATGCGTTAGAAATAATATCATCGTTTCCACTCAATATTTCATCATTTATTCCAAGCACAACAGTTTTTATTTCATTCGTATTTGGCGGAGCCGAAACAATTACTTTTTTAGCTCCCGCTGTAATATGCTTGCCTGCTGATATTTTATCTAAAAAAAATCCTGTTGATTCTACAACAACATCAATATCTAAATTTTTCCAAGGCAAATTTGCTGGATCTTTTTCGCTATAAATAGCAATTGATTTTCCATTTACAACAATTGATTTTTCTCCTGCCACCACATCTGCTTTTATTTTTCCGTGAACAGAATCGTATTTCAACAAATGTGCAAGTGTTTTGCTATCTGTTAAATCATTGATTGCAACTATTTCTATGTTTGAACGCTCCAACATTATGCGAAACGAAACTCTACCAATTCTGCCAAATCCATTGATGGCAACTCTAATTTTTTTCATTCAAAATTATTTTTCACAAAGATATATTGAAATAAATGCAAATGATTGGAATTAAACTTTTTTTCATTTTTTTCGTAACAGTAAAATAAGTTTGTTGAAAACCATTGTTAAAAAGTTTGTATTTGCAATTCACAAAACGTAACTTTAGTGAATTACTTTTACAACATAAAAAAAATAAAAGTTGAAATTTAAAACACATACATATCATTTTTTAAAACAAAGTTTCATTCTTCTCTTGATTTTGTTTTGCTCTACTTTTATAGTTGCGCAAAATCCTACAACTACAGTTTCCATAATTGAAAAACCCGTAGTTGCCTTCAATAGTGTGAATACAATGAAATTTATAAATGACGATGTGTTGTACAAAGAAGGTTGGCATTCGCTTCCTCAACCTCGTTTTTGGCAACAAGTAATGCAGCTTTCGCCCGATTCGGCTATTGTAAATATTTCAACAAACAGACAAATAATTGATAAAATATATCTAAAAAATTGGAACAAATTAAGTGATGTTCAACGCACTTTGTATAAAGATAGTTTGAAAAAAACGTATAATATTTGTGACAGTACCGCTCAAGTTCTTATTACATCTGGAAAAAAAGATTTTTATGAATTTAAAAAAGTGATGCCAACCATTAGCAAATCCATTGATGTATTTAAGCAAAATGGTGTTGATCCTTGGTATGCACAAGCAATATTGTTGATTGAAAGTCCAGGAAAATCAAATACCAAATCGGGAGTTGGCGCAAATGGTCCATTTCAATTAATGAAATCGGTTGCCAAAGCACAAGGATTGACTGTAAACAAAAATGTGGATGAGCGCACTGATGTTGAGCGTTCGGCTTATGCTGCTTCCCGTTTGTTGAGTCGTATTTGTATTCCTTACACAAAAGCAATGCTCGATAGTGCACATGTTTCCTACAACGAAACAGACCTTTGGTTTCGTTTGTTGGTAATGCATTCGTATCATGCAGGAGCAGGAAATGTGGCGCGTGTTATCAGAAAAATTGATCCTTGCGAAGGCGGAATGCCTTTGATACAGCAAGTTTGGCAAACAACTGCTGGTGCATTTAAAAATTCATCACAAAATTATTCGCAATTGGTTTTAGCAGCATTTTGCAATTTTGATAAAATGGTAATGCATTCGGATTCGGTTTATTTAATTGATGGAGATAGAATGTTTAATTCCTATATGCAATGTAAATGTGCGCCTTATGATGAATGCAGTTATCTTGGAAATTGCATTAGTAAATATGAAAATGATTTGATAGAAGGAACTATTCCATTCGATTATTTTATGACAAAAATAAAAACAGTTGAAATTGCATTGAGCGATTTAACTCCTTTTGCAAATCCTTATAATTTAGAATACATCAATGATATAGGGTTTCAACTTTTGAAATCGAGAAAAGTAGAAGAAGCCTATAAATTATTTAAACACAATGAAATTCAATATCCTGATTCTTGGAGTGTTTATCACGGTTTGGGCGAAACGTACCGCATTATGGGGCAAAAAGAATTGGCATTAACAAATTATAAAAAATCCTTGAAACTCAATCCCAATAACGAAGATTGCGCTCGTGCTATTGCTCGATTAAATTCAAAATAAAAATCTCTCCCACATTTTTTGTAAATTAGCGTTCCCAAAAAAGAACGCTTTTTTATTTTCCAATTTTGATAAAGAAAGAAGACATAGATAAAATTTTTGAAACTGTTCGCATTGAAGAAGTGGTGGCAGATTACGTTACGTTAAAAAAACGTGGCGTAAATCTTATTGGCTGTTGTCCTTTTCATAATGAAAAAACACCTTCCTTCTATGTGTCGCCAGTGAAAGGTATTTACAAATGTTTTGGTTGTGGTAAAGGCGGACACGCAGTAAATTTTGTGATGGAACACGATAAACTTTCCTATCCAGATGCGTTGCGTTATTTGGCAAAAAAATACAATATTGAAATTGTAGAAAAAGAATTAACTCCCGAAGAAAGCCAATCACAAAACGAAAGAGAGAGTTTGTATGTTGTTTCTTCGTTTGCACAAAAATATTTTTCGGAAAATTTATACAATTCAGATGAAGGCAAATCTGTTGGTTTGGGCTATTTCAAAGAAAGAGGATTAAGAGAAGATATTATTCAGAAATTTCAATTAGGTTATAGTTTTAATAATAAAACAGCATTTACCGATGCATCAGTTGCTGCAGGTTATAAGCTGGAATATATTGTGAAAGCAGGGCTTACCATTGAATTTACAAATGATGATACGTCTATTTCAAAAGATGAATTGGATGAATCATTGACCAACAAATCGAAAGCAAAATACTTGGATAGATTTTGGGGACGAGTGATGTTTCCTATTCATAATCAAAGTGGACGAGTGATTGCTTTTGGTGGAAGAACTTTGCGAACAGATAAAAAAACTTCTAAATATGTAAATTCTCCCGAAACAGATATTTATCACAAGAGCAATGTTTTGTATGGTTTGTTTCAAAGCAAAAACGCAATTAGTCA
>JAYTXX010000008.1:0-19785 GCA_043742725.1 Bacteroidota bacterium
ATCTGGAGGACTGAAAAGAGTAATTGATTTTGGAAGTGGAACTTGTGATGATGCAGCAACTGTAACCATCAATGGAACTGTTTATAATGTAACAATGAGATAATATTGAATTGAAATAAAAAAATCCCGTGATAATATTTTTATCACGGGATTTTTTTTCAAATTTTTTATAATTTTTTCGCAATATCATCACTCATTAATTTATAAATTTCTTTGAGCAATTTTTTTTTAGAAAGTAATTTCAAATGAGCATTCATTGTTTTTTTGTCTCCACGAATTGCAGGTCCTGTTTGCATTTCAGAAGGGCTGTTGTATTTTATTTTATTGGCAGTTTCTTCAATCAGTGGTTGTAAAATATTAAAGGATATTTTGTTCTTCTTCAAAATATTTTCAGCAATGGAGTAACAATGATTACTAAAATTACAAGCAAACACAGCCGCCAAATGAATTTGTTTTCGTTGTTCTGAATTTACTTTTTGAATATGATTACTAATACTATTCGCAAAATAAGTTAAAGAAGTAGATGTACTTTTATTATTAGCTTCTATACAAATTGGAATAGATGAAAAATCGACTTTTTTATTTTTAGAAAATGTTTGAAGCGGATAAAAAACACCATGATTTTTTGAAGTGTTTTTTAAAATATTCATTTCTACACTTCCCGATGTATGAACAACAATTTTATCTTTTAAATTTAGTTTCTTTGAAACATTTGCAATTGCATCATCTTTCACAGCTATTATATAGATGGCTGCTTCCAAATCTAATTTTTTAAAATCAGTAATGGCTACTGCATTTATTTTTTTTGCTAATAAATTTGCAGATTTTTTTGTTGGACTATATACTTGTGAAATAAAATATCCAGCATTGTGTAATGCAATACCCAGTTGTGTTGCAAGGTTTCCTGCTCCAATTAAAACAATATGTTTGTTTGTATCCAAAAAAAATTTGTTGTTTAATTACTTTTTTTTATTCGCTCCCAAATAGCAAGTAAAGTTCCTATTGCCATTATAATACAGCCCATCCATAAAATATTTATATAAGGAAAAATCATTGCTTGCATCACAATAAAATCTTTTATGTTCGATTTTTTTTCTTGCACCGATATTTCAATTTTTCCATCTTCTGGATTTATTTTCCAAAACATAAATTGCAATCCCATTTCATCAATTTTTGATGCAATGGGTTGTACCGAATTATTGTGAATCACATAAATTGGAGTTGCTTCGTATTTTTCATTCACGCCTAAAGCTCTAATATGAGCCATTACAGCAATGTCATCTTTTGGAATATTATATTTTGTTTTGTCAAAATTGGTAGATAGCGAATCGAAAATAATAATTGCATTGGATGAAAAAATGGTATCACCTTTTTTCATTGAAATATTTTTTGCAGCAGTATATTCATCTTTTGTTTTTGTTTGTTTTTCATTCAACGTTTCCAAATCAGCATAGGTAACATGTGTATAAACATCAAAGTTTAAGAAGTGTCGTGTATCGGGCTCGGCAGCATTTCCCATTCGTGGATTTTGCTGAATTAATGGTGATAAACGAAATTCTTTTTTGTAATTTCCTTTTTCATTTTTAGTAAAATAATCAACATCAAAAAAAACATTGATGCCTTCAAACCTTTTTCCAATGTAGGTTACAAAGTAATTGCCCATTGGCAATGTGTCGTTTTGAGTAAGCAAAATATTATCATTGTTAGAAAAACTTTTACCTAAACTTTCAACACTTTTTCCAGATGTGTTTTGTGAAATAACATCTTTTTTAGAAGTTGAAATTAAAGCTCCCATCAATACCAATGCAAAGCCAATATGTGCAATTGATGCTCCTGCTTTTTTTATTTTCCCACTCAATACACGAATAAAATAATCGGCATTTGCTGTTGCTGCAAAAATGGAAGAGAATAATAATAAAATATAGAGTATATTATCATAGCTTAAAACATAAGCCATTATTGCTGTTAGCAATGCAGATATAATAAATGCAATTGTAATTTTTTTGATAAATTCTTTTATATCGGTGTTTTTGTATTTTAAAAACTGTCCAATGGCAATAAGTAGTGTAACAAGAAATGCAAATGGTAATTGCCAGTTATTATAAAATTGTTTTACATCTTTTGCAGGTGCTCTGTGCAAATCAAATAACTTATTCCACACTGGCATGGATGTGTAAAACATTATTTGAAAAGAAGAAACCAATAAAATAATTGCCCCAACAAACATCCAAAACTCCCTTGAATAAAGACTTTCTTCTTCTTTTTCACGAGGTATGTTTTTCCAATTGATTGCCAATAGTACAATTCCGAGTAATAGAAAAACAAAAAGATAAATCAATAATTGTCCGCTCATTCCTAAATCGGTAAAAGCATGAACAGATGATTCTCCCAAAATACCGCTTCTGGTAAGGAATGTAGAATATAAAATTAAAATAAATGTGAGAATTGCTAAAAAGAAAGCAGTGAATAATGATTGTCCTTTGTTTTTATTAATTAGCATTAAATGTGCAGCACCAACCAATGTGAGCCAAGGAACCAAAGATGCATTTTCAACAGGATCCCAAGCCCAAAATCCTCCAAAACTTAATGCTTCATAAGCCCAAGCTCCGCCCATTAAAATACCAACACCTAAAACAGCAACACCTAAAAATGTCCAAGGCAAAGCTGGTTTTATCCATTCTGTAAATTTCTTTTTCCACAAACCAGCAATGGCATAAGCAAATGGAACAACTGTTAATGCAAATCCTAAAAATAGAGTAGGAGGATGAATGGTCATCCAATAATTTTGCAACAAAGGATTTAATCCTCTACCATCTAATTTTTCTAAATAATTAGGATTTTGAAATAATGGAATGTTTGAAAAGTCAGGATGGTTGCGCAAAAGAACGGTAAATGGATTGCTGCCAATACGATATTCAAAAATAAAAATTCCAAGAAGCATGGATGTTAAAAATGCTTGAACCAATGAAACCATTGTCATTACAGGTGCTTCCCATTCTTTTGCTTTGCGTTGTAAAATAAAACCAATAACAACATGCCAAAAAGTCCAAAGTAAAAAACTTCCTTCTTGTCCTTCCCAAAAGCACGATAAAATATAGCGCATGGGCATTTCCTTGTTGCTATGATGCCATACATATTCATATTCAAAAAAATGATTGTAAAGCATAATAAATAATGCTCCAACAATTCCTAAAACTGAAAATCCGTGAATACGAAATGCAATGCGAGCAATGTTTTTCCAAGAAGAAGATTCTTCATTTTCTTTTGCTGCAAAAAAATAACTGATACTTGCTAAAAGCGCAAAAACAAAGGAAAGAATGACGAATAGATTTCCAACTTTACCAATCAATAAGTGTTCTCCAATATATTCCATATATAATTTTTCAGTAGGCAATTATACAGTTGGCAAAATTGAACAATTGCATACTGCTCAATTTTTTTAGTTACTTGCTTGCGGTTTTCCATCATTGTATTTCGATGGACATTTCATTAAAATATCTGATGCTTGAAATTCATCACCTTCCATTTTGCCTATTAATACTATTTGTTCGGAGCGTTCAAAATCTTGTGGTTTGTTTTTATGAAGTACCACTTTTTTTTCTAATCCTTGATTATCTTTCATATAAAACGTAAAAATATTCGCATCAATTTGAGGTTCATAAACAGTTTCTTTTTCTTTGTTTAATTTTCCAACCACATGAAATTCCGAATCTGGATTTTTTGATGCTTCAGTGAAACTTGCATAAGTGCTTGTACTATTAAGTGTTGTAAGTATTGCACCAATTGCAACTGCAATGATAACAATTCCTATAATGTGTATTTTTTTCATTCGTATTTATTTGTTTTTTATTTCTTTTTCGAGTTTTCCAATTTTTCTATCGAGCATAATTAAGTAGCCAATTATTCCAATAAAAATAATTGAAAGTACTGTAATTACTACATAAATTTTTCCCGATTGATAAAGCCCATCAGCCATTTCAACGGGTGCTGTATTTTGTGCAAAAATGTTCGTTGATAAAAATACCAACAATACAAGACTAAAATATTTCATAAAAAAATGTTTCAAAATTTATTAATTACAAATTATGTTTAATGTGTTTTATTTTTTCAATTCTAATTCCTAATGTCATTATCCAAACTCCTAATAAAATCCAACCAATTACAGCAGGATAAAAAACCATTCGCATGGTTGAATCTAAATCATATTTGTTAAAGCCAGGATTTCCGCCATTTCCAGGATGAAGTGAATCATTCATACGTGGAAGAATTACTAAAAATACAATCAACATTACATAAGCAAAAATGTTGTAAACAGCAGAAATGCGAGCGCGTTTTTGTTCTTCATCTAACGAACCTCTCAAAATAAAATATGCAGTGTAAATTAGTAATGTGATGGCTGCACCGTTTAGTTTTGTATCGGCAACCCACCATGCGCCCCAAGTATAGCGCGCCCAAACAGAACCAGTAGTAACACCTAATAAACCAAGTAACATTCCTGCTTTTGCTGCTTGAGATGCAATAATATCGCTATTAAATTCTGATTTGCTTAAATACTTGATACTATGCCAAAGTGAAACAAAAAGTATAGTAATCATTCCAAACCACATTGGAACGTGAAAATATAAATTTCTAATTGTTTCGTGAAGAATAGGTTGAGCAGGAACTTTAAATAAAAATCCAGCAACAATTGTGTAAAGCACAAAAATAGCTGCAATAATTTTCCACCAATTTTTTTTCATTTTTTAATCTAAAAAAAGCACAAAGGTTTGCAATGAATAGTGCTTTTAATCACGCCAAAGGTAGCGAAATAATAAATATGAAAGTGCTACAATTATTACATTTATAAAGAGTAAAACCATCAAATAATTCAAGTCCCAATTTTCTAAACCGTCAATTGCATTTTTTGATAGTTTCAAAAGCACCATCAGCAAAGGCATCATAATTGGAAAACTCAAAATTGCCATTAATGTGAAATTGTTGTTTGTTTTTGAAGCTATTGCCGAAACCATTGTAAGTAAAGATGAAAAGCCAAAACTTCCCAATAAAAGTGTCAATAAAAAAAGCGAAATATCTTGAATGATGTTTCCGACAAAAATGCTATAAACCAATAAACATAAGCTAGAAATTACTAAAAGTAATAGTGAATTGTATATAATTTTTGAGAGAATTACTGCTTGCGGACTTACTAATGTGTAGAGATAAAGCAATCGACCACGTGTTTCATTAATAAAACTTTTTGCTACTCCATTGATGGAAGCAAACAAAAGAATAATCCAAAAAAGTGCATTCCAAGTTGGTGCGTTAATAATTTGTTTGAACGATAAATAGCTTACAAACACTGTAGAAACAACATAAAGCAAAATACCACCCAATGCATATTTGTTGCGTATTTCGAGCTTTAACTCTTTTAGTACTAAATATTTTATTTGTTTGAGTAGCATATTTAATGAATTTCAACTACATCGCCTTGAGCAGGAATAACAATATGTTTGAAGCCTTCGTCTAATAATTTTTCTTTGTAATTCAATTGTGTTTCATATTCACCATGTACTAAAAAAAGTTTTTTCACTTTTGATTTATCTTGGCAATTTAAGTATTGAATCATTTCTTTATAATCGCCATGAGCACTATACGAATCCATTATTACCACATTGGCTTTTACATCGTATTCTTCGCCAAAATTTTTAATTGTTTTAGCACCACTTCTCAATTTTCCGCCAATAGATTGAGGTTCGGCATAACCAACAATTAAAATAGTATTGTTTGGATTTGAAATATTATTTGCAACGTGATGTTTAATTCGTCCTGCTTCAATCATTCCTGAAGCCGAAATAATAATACACGGGTCATGTAAACTATTCAAACTTTTTGAATCTTCAACATCTTGAATATAAATTAAATTTGAAAAACCGAATGGATTTGGGTTCGATTTCATGTATTGTAAAATGTCTTCGTTGAAACATTCTGGATGTTGACTCATAATTTCTGTAGCATTTACAGATAAAGGACTGTCAACATATACATTAATGCGTGGCAACATTTTTTTATGTTCCATTTTATCGAGTGCAAATACAATTTCTTGTGTTCGTCCAAGACTAAATGCAGGTATAATCAATTTTCCTTTTTTCTCAATACAAGTGTTGTAAATAACATTAAATAATTGTTGTTCGCTTACTGTAATGTCGGTGTGTAATCTATCTCCATAGGTCGATTCTGCAATAATGTAGTCGGCTTGAGGAAAAGGTTGTGGGTCTTTTAAAATAGAACCATTGTATCGCCCAATATCGCCAGTAAAGCAAAGTTTTATTGTCGTATCATTTTCTTTTATTTCTAAATTAACAGCAGCACTTCCTAAAATATGTCCCGAATCGGTAAATTGTACTCTAACATTTTCACAAACATCATAGCTTTTATTGTAATTCACAGGAACCAAGAGTTTTAAACTGTGCTCAACATCATTTATCGAATAGATTGGTTTCAAAGGATCTTCGCCACGTTTGATTCTGCGTTTGTTTACAAATTTCAAATCCGATTCTTGAATGTGTGCGCTATCAGCAAGCATAATTTTGCATAAATCGGCTGTTGCTTTTGTGCAAACAATTGCACCACGAAACCCTTGTTTTACAAGGTTTGGAATGTTTCCCGAATGGTCAATATGTGCGTGAGAAAGAATTAAATAATCTATACTTGAAGGTTCAAAATCAAAATTTCTATTTAATTCATCGCCATTAGCTCCTTTTCCTTGAAAAAAACCACAATCTAATAGAATTTTTTTCCCATTTATAAGTGTTAGTAAGTGTTTACTTCCTGTAACTGTTCGTGCAGCTCCTAAAAATTGTATTTGCATAAATTTTTTATTGGTTACAAAGATACAATACTGATTTTATTTGTATAAAATAAGTTTCTAAATAAAAGCTGTATCTTTTTTCTACATTTACGTTATTAGAGTAAAATAAGCCTAAAAATGCTTTATGATTGAAACATCAAAATATCATGCAACAGCAGATGAAATAGCCAAAGAGCGGGCTGTGATTGAACTTGCAAAAAACAATCCTGAAAAATTTGCAGCACTTTACGATAACTATTACGAGCAAATTTTCAGATTTGTGTATCAACGTGTGAATGAAAAAGAACAAGCTTATGATACAACACAACAAATTTTTTTGAAAGCATTGAACAATTTATATAAATACGAATTTCGTGGAGTTCCTTTTTCGGCTTGGCTTTACCGTATTGCATCAAGCGAAGTAAATGATTTATTTCGGAAAGAAAAAGCGCAACGAACTGTAAATATTGAATCGGTTGCAATTTATTCGATGGTGGAAGAAATGGAAGAAACCAAAATAGATTTTTATCATGATAAAATAGTAGAAATAATAAGTGCGTTGCCCGAAGATGAATTGCAATTATTGGAAATGCGTTTTTTTGAAAAACGTGCATTTAAAGAAATAGCTGAAATACTTGATATTACTGAAAATAATGCAAAAGTGAAAACATACAGAGTAATTGATAAACTAAAAAAAATAATTAAATGATGTGCTGATTACAAATTGTTGATGAGTTGATTAAAAAAAAATTAAATAAAAATTATGAAAATATATCTACTAAAATGAAAAGAAAAATAAATGTTAATCGTTCTCCAATAAGTTCGGAGGAAATTAATAAACATAAAAATTTTGATTCGGTTTTAAAAACGCATTTGAAAACGAGTAAACCATTTTTTAAAAAACCATTGTTTTTGTCAAGTGTATTGGTGGCTACTGTAGCTGTTGTTGCAACATTTGTGTTGTTAAATACCAACAAAACAAAAATTGATAAACCACAAATTTCAACAACTGATGATAGTGTTGCGTTAGAAAAATTTTACAAAACAGAAGAAGCAAAACCTTGCGTTAATCCTCCTATTGAAGGTTTGAATGTGCCTTATACCGTTTACAAAATAAATGCTGAAAAACTTACAACACTTGATTTTAAAACAGGTTCCAAATTAATAATTCCTAAAAATGTTTTTGTTGATGAAAATGATAAGCCGTTGAAAGGCGAAGTAGAATTGCGTTACAGAGAATTTCATAACCCAGTAGAATTTTTTGTAAGTGGAATTCCAATGACGTATGATAGTGCTGGAAATCGCTACCACTTTGAATCAGCAGGAATGATGGAAATGCTTGCTTACCAAAATGGAAAACAAGTGAATATGGCAAACGGTAAATCAATCAATGTGGAATTGGCTTCGGAGTATAAAACAACCGATTATAATTTATACAAATTAGATACAGTAAAAAACAATTGGTCTTGTTTGGGAAAAGATAAAGTGGTTGAAAATAAAGCTAATTCATTTATTGAGAAACCTATTGATAAAATTGAAAATACTATAGAGTTCAAAAAAATTGAAACAGCAAAAGTAGAAGCAGAAAAAGAAAAGGAACTAAAAATTGCAGATTTGCCAAAACCATTACCTGAAACAAAAAAACCAATTCAATCTCGAAAAGAAAAATATACATTTAATATTGATGTAGATGAAAAACAATTTCCAGAATTGGCAGTTTATAAAAATGTGTTGTTTGAAGTTGGCGATGAAAATAAAAACTTCTCAACAGCAATGTATGGTATTGTTTGGGACGAAGCTAAAATCAAAGAAGGAACACGAAAAGGCGAAAATTATTTATTGACTTTAATGAAATCTTCAAAAAAATATGAAGTGATAGTTTATCCTGTTTATGAAGGAAAAAACTATGAACTTGCAATGAAAAATTATCAAGAAAAATTTGCGAAATACAATTCAATTTCCGAAAAACGAAAAGTTGATGAACAAAAAATTGAACAAGATTTTCAAGCAAAAATAGCTATGCTTAAAAAACAACAAGAAACATTGGAACGTGAATGGATAGCACAAGAAAACAATAATTTTAAATTGATGAGTAACGAAGAAAAGGTAATGCGTGTTTTTGCAATTAATAGTTTTGGCGTTTACAATTGCGACAAACCAAGTGTTTATCCAAAAGGCATTTTGTGTTCGGCAGTTTTAACGAATGAAAAAAATATAAAAATTTGGTGTTACGATGTTTTTTTGGTTGATAAATCACGAAACGGATTGTTTACTTATAACAAAAATCCAATTGCTCAATTTTCGTACAACCCAAGTGTGAGCAATTTGCTTTGGACAGTTGATGAAAATGGTGCTTTGTATTACTTATCTCCCGATGAATTTAAAAACATAAAAACAGCAAATGGAATGCAAACTTTTCAATTAAAAAAAGTAGAACAAAAATTTAAAACGATTGAAGAGATGAAAACTTTTTTTAATTTGTAGTCTTATTAAAATTTGTTTTTACGAATGATTCAAAAAATAATTTTCAGCATTTCGTTTTTATTTTTTAGTTTTTTGAGTGTTGCTCAAACCGATACAAATCAATACAGAGGCACTATACATGTTGCTAAAGCAAAAGATTCTGTTTACATAAAAGCCGAAACTGATTTTTCTATTTACTACAAAAATCCGAATAGCAATTTTAATTATTCTGATTTTGTGAGGAGTGCGATGCCTTTAAGTAAAAGTATTAAACAGTCGGGAAGAATAAAAATTACTGAAGCAAAGCCTATAAATGCAGCAACTGAAGCCTTTGATTATTCGGCTTATTTTAGAAATTCAAAATATTTGAAAGATATAAAATTGCGAAATGAAGAAACGGATACAGTTCGATTGCTTGTTTATGTGAGCAATGAGGCTGAAATTAAATTTATTGATTTAGGAGTAAATAAAGTGATGGGAAAGGATACTGTTTATTTTGATTTGTCAAAACAAGAGTATAAAATAGATGTTGTGCATAAAAAAACAGAACGTGCTTTTCAGCAATTGGCAAATGAAAAGTGGGCTCCTGCCAAAATTGAAATATTGAAAAAACATCCTTCGAAGTATAAAGATAAATATGATACAGAGGAAGCAATAATGCAGGGTATTCTAACAATTATATTTTCTACATCTCCTTTTTAATTTTTTGTATAATTCATTAATTTGCTCGTTTTGTTAATTATAAAATTAGCTTATAAGTCCCATAGGGACGAACTATTGGTAATAAATGGAATCTATATAAAAAATAAGTCCCGTAGGGACGAAATGTAAGAAAGCATTGAATTCATTGGTAAATATCGTCCCTACGGGACTTACGAATTATTTTTTGCTGTTGTATCTACCAATAGATTGTCCCTACGGGACAAGCGATGCGGAATTTTTACAAATAGCAAATGAATTAATTATTCTTCCTTATCTTTAGAAATCAAATTTTTAAAATGCAATTTTTCAAAAACAAAAATTTCTATTTTTTACTTTCATTCATTGAAGGTGGTTCGGTTATGGCAACAGAATTATTGGGCGCAAAAATGTTGGCTCCTTATTTTGGTTCGTCATTATATGTGTGGGCAACTGTTTTGGCAATTACACTTGGAGGACTTGCTGTTGGCTATTTTGCAGGAGGTGTGATTTCGTATAAAAGCAAAAATCAATTTGTATTATTTTATGTTTTGTTGTTAGCTGCTGCATTCACAGTATTGATGCCATTTACATCAAAAATTGTTTTGTGGTTAATTGGTATGCACAGTTTAATTCCTTCGGTAATTGTTTCTTCCGTTTGTATTTTATTTCCGCCAGTATTTATGATGGGAATGGTTTCCCCACTTATTATTAGAACAATTACAACTGATGTGGAGCAGTCGGGAAGAGCTGCTGGAGCTATCTATGCAGTTTCTACTGTGGGTGGAATTATTGCAACATTTGCTTTTGGTTTTTACATTATTCCAACTTTTGGATTAACGATTCCATCTATTTTTACTGGAATTATTTTGGGTTTTATTCCATTGTTAGTTATTATCAATCAAAAAAAAATTACAAAAGCAATCGGCTTTGTATTGCTTTGTATTTGGGCATTTTCGCTTACATCATTTAAAAATAATTCGGAAATAAAAGTTGTTTATAACGAAGAAGGTTTGATGGGGCAATTATCAGTATTGGATTATCCGCATTACAATTCTGAAAAAAAAATAGACAGATATAGTCGTTGGTTATTTGTAAATCGTATATCTCAAACAATGTATGATTCATTAGCAGATGAAACAAAACATCAGGAAAAATATTTTAATTATGTGTATCGCATTTCAACTTATTTAGATTCATTTCCAAAATCAACAAAAGTTTTACTTCTTGGTTTGGGTGGTGGAACTATTGCCAATAAACTTGTTGATAAAGGGTTTGAAGTAGATGTGTGCGAGTTGGATAGTCGCATTGTTGATGTTGCAAAAAAATATTTTGGATTAAGCAATAAAGTAAAAATTACGTTGGATGATGCCAGACATTATATAAAAACGTGTAAAAAAAAATATGATGTAATCGTTTTCGATACCTTCAAAGGAGAAGTAATTCCAAATCATGTTTTTACAAAAGAATCATTGGAAGAAACAAAAAATATTTTACAACCCAATGGAATTATTATTGTAAACAGTTTAGGTTATATCGATGGAAGCATAGGAAAATCAATGCGTTCAATTTATAAAACTTTTTTAAGTGATAATTTTAATGTGGAAGTTTTATCAACAGATGCAAATCCCGATTTGAGCAATTTATTATTTTTTGCATCAATAAAAAAAATAAAATCATTGCCCTATTTTATTCCTCAATCGAAAATTGATTTGAATGATGCAGTTGTTTTGAAAGATGAATTTCCAATATTAGATATTTTAAATGCAGAAGGTGCAAAGCGTTGGCGAATGATGGCAATTCAAGAGTATCGTAATGATTCGAATGAAAAAATGTTGCCGATGTTCAACTAAATTAAATGCCAAACACTACTCCAATTCTTATGATTGGATTTTGATAAGGCGTGTATGCCGATTCGGTGAAATTATAAAGTAGCATTGCAATAATTCCAGAACTTCTTCCAAAGCGTTGAATATAGCCACCACCAGCCAGTAAACTTCCCACATCAACTCGTCTGCGTTGAAAATCAAATGCTTCTAAATTCAAATATTCATACTCAAGATGACCAAATAAATAATCGTTAAACATATAGCGTCCAAAAATTCTTGCACCATAAACATTGGTTTCTAATCTATATGTTTTGTCTTCGTATTTGTAGTATTGATAGGTAATGCCAATACCTGCTGAAATTTTATCAGTAAATTTATAACCAACCAAAGGAGAAATTTCTGCAAAGGTTATTGTTCCAAATTGCAATCCAATGTTTCCTCCAAAAAACATTTTATCAATAATTCGTTCTTTCGGTGGTTCTTTCCGAACTCGGCTACTGTCTTGAGCAAAAGCGCATAGAAAAGTGGTGGTAAATAAAAAAGTGAATACTATTTTAGAAAATATTTTGTACATCGTTTCAAGTGTAAAGTTAAAAAAAATTGCTTTTCTTTGAATTAAATAAAAAATTTAACAATCTATGAATATTGTTGTAACAGGTTCAAGTAGAGGAATTGGCTATGAATTAGTAAAACTATTTTCTGCCGATTCAAAAAACACAATTATTGCAATTGCTCGCAATAAGGAAAAATTGGAGCAGTTGAAAAAAGAATGTTTACTCATTAATTCATCATCAAAAATAATTTCTGTAACCGCTGATTTGAGCCAAGAAAAAAGTATTTCTGATTGTGTGGAAGAAATAAAACAACACGTTTCAATTATTGATATTTTAATCAACAATGCTGGAGCTATTGTCAATAAACCTTTTGCCGAAATTACTTCTGCTGATTTGCAACATGTTTACAATGTAAATGTTTTTTCGATTGTAAAATTAATTCAACTTTTATTGCCAATGATGAATGAAAAAGAAAAATCACATCTTGTGAATATCAGTAGTGTTGGTGGTTTTCAAGGAAGTTTAAAATTTGCAGGATTGTCGGCATATAGTTCGAGCAAAGCGGCATTGGTTTGTTTAACGGAATGTTTGGCAGAAGAATTTAAAAACAGAAATATTGCATTCAATTGTTTGGCATTAGGTTCGGCACAAACGGAAATGTTGCAAGAAGCTTTTCCAAACTACAAAGCGCCACTCACTGCAAATCAAATGGCGCAATATATTCAGCAGTTTGCATTAACGGCACATGAATTTATGAATGGAAAAATTGTTCCAGTATCCTTAAGTAATCCTTAAAGCATTTTGTTAAAATTAAACATAGTCTGTTAAAATTGTTATACCTTTAACACTGATTATTTAAGAATCATACTCATGAAAAAACTACTTATTTTATTTTCTTTAATTTGTTTAGGGAAATTTACATTCGCTCAAGATGTGAGTGTTATTGCTATCACAGCTCCAACTTCGGGTTGTTCACTTTCTGCAACCTCATCTGTTACCATAAAAATTTTTAATTATGGTCCCAACATTACAATTGCTTCACCTTTCAATGTTACTTATACGGTTAATGGCGTTTTAACTGCAACTGAAGTTGTGTCGGCAAATATTTTAACAAATTCAACCTACATTTATACGTTTACTACAACAGTAGATTTAAGTGTTGCAAACACCTATACTTTTGATGCCGCTACTGCATTAGCTGGTGATATCAATCCAAGCAATGATTCTTTTTCTGGCTATATAGTGAATAGTGTAGCCGCTTCGGTTGGTGGAACTGTTTCTGGTAGTGCTGCAGTTTGTAAAGGTAGCAATAGTGGTACTTTAACATTGAGCGGACAAACTGGTTCAATACTTAATTGGGAGTATTCTACTGATGGTGGTTCTACTTGGGTTTCAATTTCAAATACAACAACAAGTCAAAGTTATTCAAACCTAACAGTACCAACTCAATATAGAGCAAAAGTTCAAAATGGTTCTTGTGCTATTGCAACTTCTTCGGTAGCTTCAATGACAACTGATCCTGCATCTGTAGGAGGAAAAGTTACTGCAAATGCAACTGTTTGTTCTGGAATAAATTCGGGAACATTAACCGCTTCGGCTTTTACAGGCAATATTGTGAATTGGCAATTTTCAATAAATGGCGGAACAACTTGGACTGATATTGCAAATACAACTACAACACAAACATATTTGAATTTAGTTACAACAACTCGATATAGAACCGTTATTCAAAGCGGAGTTTGTTCAACCGCATTTTCTACTTCAGCAACTATTACAGTTAGTCCACCTTCTGTTGGAGGTACAGTTACGGGTGGAACAACCGTTTGTAGCGGAGCTAATGGTGGCACATTAACACTTACTGGAAAAACAGGAAATGTTTCTCGTTGGGAAAAATCAACAAACCGTGGAACAAGTTGGGGAAATGTTACCAATACAACAACATCACTTAATTATTCAAATTTAATTATTACTACTTGGTACAGAGCTCTTGTTAAAAGTGGTTCTTGTATAGCATCTTATTCTACACCAGATTCTGTTGTAGTGGTTACAACTTCTGCTGGTGGAACTATTTCATCAAGTGCAAGTGTTTGTAGTGGCTCCAACACAGCAGTTCTTACATTAGCAGGTTATAGTGGAACCATTCAATATTGGGAATATTCAACTAATGGTGGTACAACTTATACAACTATTGCAAATGCAACTGATACATTAAGTTATTTTAATTTAACAACCACTACTTTGTACAGAGCAAATGTTGCCAATGGAACTTGTGGTGCAGTTAATTCAAGTATAGCTACAATAACAGTCAATCCTGTTTCTGTTGGAGGAACAACTTCTCCAAATGATACTGTTTGTCAAACTTCAAATGCTGGCACAATTACATTGTCAGGAAGTACGGGTTCAGTAACAAAGTGGCAATCATCAATAAATGGAACTACTTGGACAAATATTGCCAACACAACAACAACACAAAACTATTCTAATATAAATAATACCACCTATTACAGAGCAATTGTAAAAAGTGGTGTTTGTAGTTCCGATACATCTTCAATTGATACTATTACTGTTGATGTTCCATCTGTTGGAGGTAGCATTTCAGCAAGTGCAAATGTGTGTTATGGAAATAATGCAGGCACATTGACATTGAGTGGACAAACAGGAAATATAATTCGTTGGGAATATTCCATAGATGGTGGAATAAATTGGACTACAATAAATAATACAACAAACTCATATACCTATACCAATGTTACTTTAACAACAATATATAGAGCTGTTGTTCAAAATGGAAAATGTTCATCTTCTTATTCATCAACTGTAACATTAACTGTTGATCCAGTTTCAGTTGGAGGAACTATAAACGGAGGAACAACAACTTGTGGTGGTTCAAATGGCGCATTGGATTTGATTGGTTATGTAGGTAATATTTTAAATTGGGAATCATCAACTGATGGTGGTGTATCTTGGACTACAATTGCAAATACTACTGCAACTGAAAATTATGTTGGAATTGTTATAACTACAGCATATCGTGCAATTGTTCAAAGCGGAGTTTGTTCTATGGACACTTCAAGTGTTGCCACAATTTCGGTAGATGCTCCAACAGTAGGAGGAATTTTATCTTCAAGTGATACAGTGTGTGGAAATGCAAATGCAGGAACATTAACATTAGCAGGAAATACAGGAGTTGTACAACATTGGGAAATTTCAACCGACAATGGCACAACTTGGATTACTGTTGCAAATACCAGCAATACTCAAAATTATTTGAATCTTTTAACAACTACAAAATATAGAGTATTTGTGAAGAATGGCGTTTGTAATGGAGATACTTCAACAACAGCAACTATTTTTATTACTCCAACACCTCAAACTTCATTTACTGCAAGCACTGTAGAATTAGGTAATCCAACAGTATTTACAAATACATCAACAATAACTGGAGGAATAATTCAATCATATCAATGGTCGTTTGGAGATAACGATTCTTCTCAAGTAATGAATCCAATTCACACTTATGCTTCGTCAGGAACATTTACTACAAACCTATACGCTACTTCTAATTTTGGATGCACGGATAGTGCAACTTTAGAAGTTATAATAACAGAACCTTCAAATATTACGATTGCTAATTTGATGACACCTAATGGTGATGGATATAATGATACTTGGATTATAAAAAATATTGAAATTTATCCAAACACACAAGTAACCGTTGTAAATCGTGAAGGACAAGAAGTATTCAAGTCCGATGCGTATGATAATACGTGGGGTGGAACAAATGGTGGAAGTTTATTGCCCGATGGAACATATTATTACATCATCAAATTTCAAACACCAGAAAAAATAATGAAAGGTGCAATTACAATTTTAAGAGAGAACAAATAAAAAATTATTGAATTACAAAATATATATGCCATGAGCAAATTAATAACTACCGCATTAATACTTACTATCACTGCAAAACTTTTTGCACAGCAGTTGCCATTTAGTAGTCAGTATTACACCAATCAATTTATTACCAATCCTGCATTCACAGGAACGAAAGAAAATACCAATGTGTTTTTAACACACCGTTCGCAATGGACTGGTATTGCTGGTGCTCCGCAAACAAGTTTTTTGACTGTTGATGGACCAATTAGAATAAAAAATGTAGGATTAGGTTTGAATGTTTATTCTGATGTAACTGGTATTACAAGTAGAGTAGGAGCGGCAGTAAATTATTCGTACAAACTAAAAATCAATGACAATAATCATTTGTATTTAGGTTTAGCTGTTGGTGTTTTTGATAATAGAATTGATTTTTCAAAAACGATTGTTCGCGATGTAGATGACCCGTTTTTATTTTCAACGGCACAACACAAAACAGTTTTTAGTGCCGATTTTGGTTTAGCTTACGTTTTCAAAAAATTAGAAGTAGGTGTTGCTGTTCCACAATTACTGGGTAACAAAATAAAATATACTACAGCAAGTGGTAACGATAGTTATTACAATTTAGCACGCCATTATCAAGGTTCAGTAAAATATACTTTTGATGTTTCAAAAGAAAAAGAAATTACAGCTTACCCACTTGTAATGGTGCGTTATGCACAAGGTTCGGTTTTTCAATATGATGTAAATGCTGTGCTTGATTGGAAAAAAATAGGTTGGCTTGGAGTTACTTATCATAGCAATAATGCAGTAGCAGCAAGTGTTGGTGTGCGTTACAAAAATTTAAGTATTGGCTATGCGTATGATTTTGGAATTAGCAAAATCAGTTCTTACACAGGTTCTTCGTCAGAATTTTTATTAAGTTTTACATTTGGCAAGTTAGGTAAAGACCCTGCTGAATTACTTGCAGAAAAGGCTACAAAAGATTCGTTGAATGAAGTGATAAATCAATTGACAATAAAAACTGATGACAATAAAAAAGAAATTGATAATTTGAAATTGGAACTTGGAAAAGTGAAAACACAACCAGCAGAAACCAAAACATCATCAAGTAGTGAAACCAGTCTTACAGAAATGTTAATGAGAAATGCTTCAGCAACTGATTTTGTAGATGAAGATGGACACCCTATTGGTGTTGGATTTTATGTAGTTATAGGAACATTTAGTAAAGTAGAGAATGCCACAAAATTTAAAAAGGCAAATATTATTAAAGGATATACGAATGTAAAAATTATTCAAAATATAGGAACAAAAACATATTATGTATATGTTTTAAAAGTAAATAATAAACTAGATGCTATTTCTGAATATACAAAATTTAAGGTAGAATATCCTGATGTGTGGATTCAAAATTTGGAATAAATTTAAAAATTATAATACATTCTTAATCCAATTGCGTGTTGAAATTTTAGAGGAATAGATTTTTGAAGTTTGATACCTTCGTAAGTAGGATTATAAACCAATTGAATTCTAAATTTTGAATTCATATTTACATTCACTCCTAAACCTGCAAATGCTCCATAGCCTATTCCAGAAGGTCTTTTAGTAACGTATGCATTGCCTCCAGGTAAATAATAATTTGCCAATAAATCAATGTGTAAATCGTTAATCAAAATTTCATTTTTTTTCATTTGAGCATAAGTTACATTTAGTCCAGCTTCGGCAAACACATTCATTTTTTGTACTTCTCCAAAAATGTGATGATAACCGAGTTGAAACATTAGTCGTTGTTCCATTCCTGTGATAGCAAATGTTTGTATAGCCTGATTTATTTGTGTAGAATAGGAAGGTGGCTGTGCATAAATTGTAAAATTTCCTGTAATATTTAATTGACTTGCATTTATGTTTAACAAAATGGCATTATTATCATCAGCCGAATAACGCATTTGTAAACCCAACAAAAATGCAACATTGTAGCGCATATTTACTGGCATATCACTCGGTCCAAATGCCCATTGTGTATTATCTTGTACCTTTAGTGCTTGAGCTATATAATCAATTTGCCCAGAGCCATTTCTTGCTCCATATTCCAAATTAATTTTGTTATTCATCAAACTATTATCAAAATTATTTTTGTTTCCATCTACATCAATTCCATAACCATCATAAACACTTGCCGTGTAATTATTAGCAAACAATGCACCAACATATAATCCAATATGAAATCCTTTTGAGCTTGTTTTTGTGGTGTCATCACCATCATCGGTATCTTGCGCTATCAAAGGAGTAGAGGTGATGAGTAGGAAAAAGAATAAAAATTTAAAATATTTTTTCATTGATTTAAAATGTAAAGTGGAGTTTATTTTTTCTTTAATGGCTCAAGTAAATATTCCAAACCGTTCATTTTTATTTCATATATAGTTTGTAATAATGTTCCCAATTTACCTTCTGGAAATCCTTTTCGATTGAACCACTCTAAATATGAAACTGGTAAATCGCTCAATAATTTTCCTTTAAAACGTCCGAAAGGCATTTTCATTTCTACCAATTGCAAAAGTAGTTGTGGGTTGCTTTGCACAATTTTATTTATCTACAATTATAAATTCAGTTCTTCTGTTTTTTGCACGTCCTACTTCTGTTGTGTTTTCAGAAACAGGAACTGAAGAGCCAAAACCTTTAAATGCAATCAATCGTTTTTCGTCAATTCCTTTTTCTAATAAAATATCGCGTACTGTAAATGCTCTATCAGTAGAAAGTGCAAGATTTGCTTTGTCATTTCCTACATTATCTGTGTGTCCGTGAATTTCAATTTTTATAGTTGGATGTGCTTTTAAAAACGCAACAAATTCTTCCATTACAATCATTGAACGAGGATCCAAAATAGCCGAATTGGTTTGATAGTAAATGTTGTTGAGTGGATAAGTTTGTCCAATCTTTATAGTATCTACAGGCATATTTATTTTTACTGGTTTTGCATTTTGCAATGAATCTTTTGAAATTAATTGGGAACTAAATGCATAATTTTCTTTTTTTACAGTAATGATTAAATCGTTTTTCTTTTTTATGTTTATAACAACTGAATAATCTCCTGTTGTAGTATCAACCATTGCTTCCGTAATTTTTTTTGTAACAGCATCTTTTACTTCAACAGTAAATATTTTGTCTTTTGCATTTCCATTGTCTTCTATTTTTCCTCTAAAAAAAGCCACATCTTCAGGTCGCGCTTCTTTATATAATTCAAAAGAAAAAATATCATATCTACCAACACTTTTTCCTTTTGAACGTGAAGGTTCGTTTGATGCAAAATATCCATAATGCCCATCAGTACTAACAAAAAAGCCTATGTCATCACCTTTTGTGTTGATAGGAACACCAATGTTTTTTGGTTCACTCCATTTTCCATCATCGCTTTTTTTAGAAAAGAAAATATCAAAACCACCAATTCCTGGTTGTCCATTAGATGAAAAATAAATGGTTTCAAAATCGGAATGAAGAAATGGTGATTTTTCATCGCCATTTGTATTTATTACAGCACCAAGATTTTCGGGTTTGCTCCAAATGCCTG
>JAYTXX010000009.1:0-8926 GCA_043742725.1 Bacteroidota bacterium
CACATAGATCGTTCTCAAATTTTACTTCACGCAAAATTCCAAGTTCTTCAATAGTTATAACCGGAATTTCAGGGTCAGGAATTTCTGAAAGTATTTTGAAAATAGTTTCTTTATTTACTGGATTCATTGTGTGATTTTTTAACACAGAGTTCACAGAGTGTTAAGAGTTTCACAGAGAAAATTAAACTCTGTGAAGCTCTGTTTTCTTTGTGTTCTCTGTCTTGAAGTGCTTTTACCAAATGTTTTCCTTTTTACACAGAGTTCACAAAGTTTTAGTTTCACAGAGAAAAAAAAGAAAACTCTGTGAAGCTCTGTTTTCTCAGTGTGCTCTGTGTTGGAAATTACCATTTCGCATCGGGATGCGCTCTATGTACATACTGCATTTCTGCTAATAAAAATCCTAAATGTTCGCTGTGTTTGCCTTCTCTGCTTCCTTTTTGTTTGAAAATAGTTGTAGGAATTGTTATGGTAGCTTCAGCAAAAACTTCTTGTACACGTTTTTCCCAAGCCATTTTTACTTTATTCAAATCAGGTACAATTCCTTCTTTTATAAGCATTTCATCCACTTCATCCATATCAAACATTTCTGAAGTAAACATCCATAAATCATTTACTCCATTTTGTAAACGCTCGTGGCTTTCTGCTGTGCCATCTCCCAAACGATACATCCATTCGGTAGTATGGCGCAAGTGATAAGTAATTTCTTTATGCGATTTAATTGCAATAGCAGCAATTGTTTCGTCCTTACTGTTTTTTAATTCTTCGTAAAGAAAAAACATATAGGTATCAAACAAAAATTGGCGGGCAATTGTGTTTGCATAATCACCATTTGGTTGTTCGGTAATTAATAAATTGCGATACTCACGTTCATCGCGCATATACGCTAAATCATCTTCTGTGCGCCCTTTGCCTTCTACTTCTCCAGCATATTTTAAAAGTGAAGTTGCATTACCCACAAAATCCAATGCAATGTTTATTAATGCAATATCTTCTTCCAATATTGGTCCGTGTCCGCACCATTCCGACAAACGATGACCTATAATTAAACTACTATCGCCAAGGCGAAGTAAATATTCAAATTTTGCTTCTTTCATTTAGTTATTAGTTGTTAGTTATTGGTTGCTAGTTGTCTGTTATTAGCAAATTTCATTTTTACTAATAACTAACAACGAACAACTATAAATACTTTACTCCTTCTGGAATTTTATAAAATGTAGGATGACGATAAGGTTTATCATTTGATGGTTCAAAAAATGCACCTTGGTCTTCGGGACTACTTGCTGATATTGCATTTGCAGGTACTACCCAAATACTTATTCCTTCGCTTCTGCGTGTGTAAACATCACGTGCATTTTGTATTGCCATTTCAGCATCTACTGCGTGTACGTTTCCCGCGTGCTTGTGTGGTATGCCGGGATTAGCTTGTATAAATACTTCCCAAACCGGCCATTGTGTATCGCTCATATTTTAGTTGTTAGTTGTTAGTTATTGGTTATTGGTTGTTTGTTTTTGATTATTAGTTGTTTGTTGTTCAGCTAATTTTTGATAATAATTAATAAAGCCATTCAATAATTTTTTACAATCTAAAATAGTTTTTAAAGTAGAATTTAAATCATCTTCTGAAATATAATTTTGGTCAAAAGATAAATACAATTGTGTTTCCAATTCGTACAATGAACCTCTTGCAATGAAAAAAAACTGAATAGAATCTTTTGGATAATTTCTTCCACATCCCTCTGCAATATTTGATGGCACTGAAACAGCACTGCGTCTCATTTGTGATACAATGCCATAAATTTCTTCTTTCGGAAATTTTTTAGTGAGAAGAAAAATAATATTGACTAAACTTCTCGACTGCTTCCAAACATCCAATTCGGTATATGATTGTTTGCTCATAACTTTTTAATAATACAATAAACTAATAACAAACAACTTATAACTATTAACTGATAACTATCAACTAACAACTTTTTTCTTCGCGTAAGCTATAGCTGCATCGCGCACCCATTTGCCATTTTTATCAGCATCTACACGAGCTTTCAAACGCTTTGCATTACAAGGTCCATTGCCTTTTATTACATCAAAAAATTCGTCCCAATTAATTTTTCCGTGTTCGTAATGTCCTGTTGTTTCATTAAATTTCAAGTCCTTATCAGGAACTTTTAATCCAATAAACTCGGCTTGCGGAACAGTTCTGTCAATAAAGCGTTCACGAATTTCATCGTTGCTCTCCATCTTCACTTTCCATTTCATCAGTTGTTCACTGTTTGGGCTTTGGTCATCACTTGGTCCAAGCATCATTATGGAAGGCCACCACCAACGATTTAAAGCATCTTGCGCCATTGCTTTTTGTTCGGCAGAGCCTTGCGCCAAGTGCATCATTATTTCGTATCCTTGACGGTTATGAAAACTTTCTTCCTTGCAAATACGCACCATTGCGCGCGAATACGGACCATACGAACCTCTTGCTAATGCCGTTTGATTCATAATGGCTGCACCATCTACTAACCAACCAATAGCACCAATGTCAGCCCAAGTAAGTGTTGGATAATTAAATATGCTTGAATATTTTGCTTTGCCTGTATGCAATTGTTGAAGTAATTCTGTTCTATCCACACCCAATGTTTCGGTAGCGCTATATAAGTACAAACCGTGCCCAGCTTCGTCTTGAACTTTTGCAAGCAAAATTGCTTTTCTGCGTAAACTTGGTGCACGGGTAATCCAATTTCCCTCCGGAAGCATTCCCACAATTTCGGAATGTGCGTGTTGGCTCATCATCCGAATCAGTTGTTTGCGATAAGCTTCTGGCATCCAATCTTTCGGTTCTATTTTTATTCCGGAAGCAATTTTTGCTTCAAATGTTTCTAATTTTTTTGCGTCTTCCATAGTTTCAAAATATTGTGATACAATTGTATTACAAAAAATTTAATTTTAAAATGATTTTTATCAGCGTTCACAAATATCGTATTTTTTCGCTAAAAATTATAACAGTTTTAGTATTGATTTGTTTTGTGAAACTAAAAAAGCACAACCAAAATTGATTGTGCTTTTTTAGAACATTTTATGTTTTATAAACCTTTATCGTAATTCACAACTACATTGTTTGTGGTTGGTCGGCTTTGGCAAGTAAGTATGTAGCCTTTTTTTACTTCAGCTGCCGAAAGTGCATAATTCACAGCCATATCAACTGTTCCTTCTTCTAACAATGCTCTACAAGTGCAACAAGAACCACCTTGACAAGCATAAGGTGCATCTAATCCAATACGCAAAGCGGCTTCTAAAATAGTTTCGTTTTTTTCTAATGTAACTGTGTGTTCATCGCCATCCATAATAATTTTTGCAGATGCGCCAACAGCAGTATTTTCAGCTGGTTTCACATCTTCTGCACTTACAGGTGCTGTAAAATATTCGATATGAATTTTTGTTTCTTCAACTTTCAATTCTTTCAAAGCAGCCATCACATTGCCCATCATTGGTGCTGGTCCGCAAATAAAAAATTCATTATCGTTGTTCAATCCTACATAGTTTTCAATCAATGAACGATTTTTTTCTTTTGTCATCAATCCTTGCAATAACACAGGATGATTTGCTGGCGCAGCATTTAGAATGTGTACAACATTTAATCTATCGGAATTGGCAATGGCTAATTGCTCAATTTGTTTTTTGAAAATGATAGACATCTCATCATTATTACCATAAAACAATGTAATTCGGCTGTTTGGCTCGGCTACTAAAACTGTTTTTAAAATAGAAAGCATTGGTGTAATTCCACTCCCACCTGCAAAAAGCACATAATTTTTTTTGTTGTTGGGATTCATTTCCGAATAAAAATTTCCCATTGGTGTCATCACTTCTATCTCTGCTCCTACTTTTAAAACATCATTAATAAAAGAAGACATACGTCCATCTTTTACTTTTTTAATTGCAACACGCAATTGGTTTTCTTCAAGTGGACTACTGCAAATGGAATACGAACGCCTTAATTCTTCGCCATTTACTTTTAATTTTAATGTTAAGTATTGACCTTGTATGTATTTATAATCTTGTTTTAAATTGGCAGGTACTTCAAAAGCAACAGAAACAGCATCAACTGTTTCTTTAACTACATCAACAACTTTTAAGGAATGAAATTTCGACATTTTTTATTTTTTTATTTTAAGTCTGCGAATTTACAATTTATCTCTAAAACAGCGAACAATTAATTTGGTTTAGGAAAACAAAAAATAAATCAACACTAAATTTTTTTACCCATAAACTGAAATAGTGTATTTTAGCAATGTATATTAAAAAATAAAAAGCGAAACTTTCAATACTTTATCAAAAAAGCTAAATGCTTGTTTTACAATGCTTATGCTTAAATGATAATGTGGAAATAAACGCAACTAGTTTCGTTAATATAAATGTTAATAGGTAATCCCAAAGCTCCGAACGAACGCAACTACTAACATTGAAATTTTATCACAGTAACAAAAAAAATAAAATGATACACGGACAATGCTTCGCAAAAATAAATGTGCCTAATTTTTCATCAGACACATTTATTTTTGCCCAACCGCACCCGTATTCAGAAAGTGTGTTGCTAATTTAGGAAGGATATAAACGAAAAAAACAAAATCTAATATTCAACAATTATCAAAAATAATGAAGTAATATTGCAGACGAATTTAATTTTAGAACAGATGAATAAAAAACTAATAACAAAATATTAAATTAAAACAAATGAAACTAAAAATTTTATTTATAATTTTCTTTGCCTATTATGGAGTTCTACAAGCTCAATCACTCTCATTTGAAGATTTAACAAATCTTCAAAAAAGCAATTTAGAAAAAGCTAAAGGTTTTTTTTCTTACAAAGGTTTTTCTTGGTATTCATCAGATAAAAACAAAGAAAACGCATTAAATTACAATGACGGTTATCTTCTTTCTTATGATAGAATTATTTGGAAAAATAGTTATGAAGAAGTTCAATTACTTACCAAAGCTGGATTTGAGAATTGCATATTTTATTTCACAAGTGAAGAACATTTTAACGAAATAGAAAATGAAGCTAAAACACAATTTACACAGAGCAGTTTAGGAACATCTGAAAACCGAATTTGGACTGATTACAGAGGACACAATGTGGAATTTACTTTTACTACAAAAAAATCAAAGGATTACTACTCACAAAAAATTGAATATTTTGTATGCGTAACTAACTATGATGATGTTCAGAAAAGAGTTAGTAATTTATGTAGCAATTGTAAGGGAAATGGACAAATAATAGAATACGAAAAATGTAGTTATTGTGGCGGAGATGGAAAACAAAATTGTGATAATTGTTACGGCAAAGGACAAATATTGTGCAGATATTGTGAGAAAGGACAAAATAGATGCAATAAGTGTGGAGGTAATAGCACTTACCAATGTAATAAATGCTGGAGACAAGGTAAATTGGAATGTTCAAAATGTTTTGGAAAAGGAACAACACAATGTAGTAAATGTTGGGGAAAAGGGACTGTAACAACTTTTTTAAATGGGCAAAATTATACATCAACTTGTGCAGATTGTGGAGGGAAAGGAAAATTTACTTGTAGTAACTGTTCAGGAGTTGGCTCTCTTACTTGTCAATCTTGTTATGGAGCAGGGAAATTAACTTGTAATTCTTGTGGAGGAACTGGAAAGTTAACTTGTCAGTATTGTAAAGGCAACTACTCTGCAATATGCTCAAAATGCAATGGGAGCGGGAATACGGATTTGGTTTGCGCTTCCTGTAATGGTAAAGGGATTACAAACAGAGAAATAAAAAAAGTTTGCCCTATTTGTAATGGAATGAAATCAAATCCTATTGGTCCTCAAAAAACATATATAGATTCACATTATAAAGTCGTTAATGATGTGTCCGATGCAAAATATTATAGAATTGTAAATTATGTAGACGGAAAAATGACTGGATTGGTAAAAAATTATTTTCTGAATGGAAATTTGCAAATGGAAGGAACCTATATGGATGGTAAGATAGAAGATGGTTATGGAAATGGATTGTTTACGTGGTACTTTGAAAATGGACAAAAACAAGAGGAAGTACATTATATTCGTGGTAAACAAGATGGAAGGTATTTAAATTGGTATCAAAATGGACAGAAAAAAACTGAATGCAAATATGTATTAGGTAAAGTAGAAGGGAAAGGTTTTGCGTATAACGAAACTGGCGATACTATAACAAAATTAAATTATATTGATGGGAAAAAGGAAGGGTTTGGAATTATAACTTATGATAATGGTGGGTTTTATGAAGGTTATTTTGTAAATGATAAAGTGGAAGGACAAGGAACTTATATTATAAAAAATAAAGATGGTAAAGATGAGAAGATGGTAGGGGAATTTAAGAATAATAAATTATATAATGGAACTGTTACTACAACGCATCCCAATTTTTTAATTTATAAATCTCAAGTTGTAAATGGAATAAGGAGTCCGGAAGAAAAACAATAAAAAATATATTTACTTGTAATGTCAATTAAAAAAAAAAAAAATGGAAAAACAAGAACAACCAACAGTTGGAGCAACTCCTAAAAAAGGAAAGGGGAAGTTAATGCTCATTAGTATCATCGTAGCTTTATTATTAGGCGGTGGTGGTTATTTTTATTTAATGGGTGGTTCATCCGCACCATCCATTAAACTTATCCCTTACCAATCTGCGGAAAAGTGGGGATATATTGACAAAGAAGGAAAGATATTAATTAATCCGCAATTTAATTATGCTACTGTATTTACAGGTGGGCTGGCTTTAGTTCAGTCATCGGAAAGTAAATTTGGTTTCATAGACGAGGAAGGTAAATACAAAATAAATGCTACATATAAAAGCGCATTACCTTTTTCAGAAGGGCTTGCCTGTGTAGTTCCTGAAAATGGAAAACCTCAATTTATTAATGACAAAGGCGATGTTAAATTTACGGCTACTACTGGTGAAATATGTGGAAGTTTTACCGAAGGACTTGCAAGAGTTAAAGTTGGCGATAAATGGGGTTATCTTGATATGGATGGGAATATGAAAATTAATCCTCAATTTGATAATGCAAATATTTTTTCAGAAGGGTTGGCTTGTGTATCGCAAACAGATAAAGAAAAACACGAAAGTCTATACGGATATATAAATAACAAAGGAGAAATTGTAATAAACTATCAATTCAAATCTGCAAGTATATTTTCTGATGGACTTGCACAAGTATCTGATGGAAAGAAATGGGGATATGTAGATAAAAACGGTAAGTATTCTATAAATCCTCAATTTGATTATGCAGGTGAATTTAAAAAAGGTTGTGCTGCTATACAGCAAGGAAGGATGTATGGCTATATTGATAATCAAGGGAAACTTACTATTAATCCTCAATTTAATTCTGTTAGTGAATTTTCAGATAATGGGCTTGCTTATGTTTATAGCTCTGATGGTAAAGTGGGTTATATTGATAAAGAAGGTAAATATAAAGTTAATCCTCAATTTGAAAATGGAACAAAGTTTTATGGAGATATTGCTTTTGTTCAATCCGCTAATAAATGGGGCATAATTGATAAAGACGGTAAGTATTTAGTAAACCCGCAATTTGACCAAATAAATATTAATTATGAAAATTATAAATATTCACAAGTAGCATCTGATTATTTTGATATGGCAGGCATAGTTCAAATTTTTTTAGATGGCACAACTGCTCAAAATTTCAGAGGTATTGGTACAAATACCACGTATGAAGAAATTAATGGGAAAATACCATTACAATTGAGTGGAAATAATTACGCATATAACCAAACTCCTGAAATCCTTAATGATAAAACAGCAAGGACTATGTCTCAATCATTCAACTTTAAAGAAGATGTTGCAGTTTCTCAACCTCAATACAGACAGGAAATGCGCTATGATTATTGGAAAGGCAATCATTATGAAAATGTACTTTCAGGTTATGCACAAGTCTTAAACAATCCAAAGGCAACAGTAAATAATATGGGTTATTCAATAGAATTATTTAATAAGGGAAACGAAAAAGTGAAGGATGTTTATGTAGGTATGAGAGATGAAATATATAACAAAATAGAAAGCAAAACTGACAATATCAAAAATAATGAAAGTACAAATGTTTCTTTTGGTAATGATAATATGACGATAGGCATTTCTTATAATACCTATAGAAGTAATCAAGGAGATAACCGTTCTAGTATAAGCATTTCTGTTGAGTTCAGAAAATTTGAAAATTCGGCTTTAGGTAACGTTGCCCCGTAAGCACGAAGCTGAAGCATTGTATAAGTGTGTAGGGCTTCGTGCTAAATGTAATTTGTAAGCTGTGTACATAAAAAAAAACTCCTTACAAAATCTGTAAGGAGTTTTTTTTGAGGCTCTCTTTTTTTATTAGTCCACTCTGTTTGCGTGGTGATGAGGGCTTGCTTTTCGTGTATCTTCAGCTAATGCTTTTGCCATTGCTTTTCCAATATCAGCAGGTGAATCTACAACTACAATTCCGCATTCGCGCATAATTTTCTTTTTTGCTTCAGCTGTATCATCATCTCCACCCACAATGGCACCAGCGTGTCCCATTGTTCTTCCTTTTGGTGCAGTTTCACCAGCAATAAAACCTACTACTGGTTTGCGATTTCCATCTGCTTTAATCCAACGAGCAGCATCTGCTTCAAGGTTTCCACCAATTTCGCCAATCATAATAATTCCGTGTGTTTCAGCATCATTCATCAATAGTTCAACTGCTTCTTTTGTGGTAGTTCCAATAATTGGGTCGCCACCAATACCAATAGCAGTGGTAACTCCAAGCCCAGCTTTTACAGTTTGGTCGCTTGCTTCATACGTCCATGTTCCCGATTTTGAAACAATTCCTACATTTCCTTTTTTGAAAACAAAACCTGGCATAATACCTACCTTGGCTTCATCAGCCGAAATAACTCC
>JAYTXX010000010.1:0-12010 GCA_043742725.1 Bacteroidota bacterium
GCCAATTGTTTTATAAATCCAGTACCAGCAGTATTAGGCAGTTGTTTATCCCATTCAAAAATACCATTTGAATCAGTCTTAACTGCATACAATAAATTATTTTTTATACCACTCATTATAAACCCACCATCCAAAGTTACTTGCCCCGAATAACAATCTTCTGCCAAAGTAGAACCGTATGTTTTCTGCCATTCAAAGTTTCCATCCTTGTCGGTTTTTACTAAATAAAAATCAGATGCAGTCCCATTGCTGAAACTACTGGTTGAACCCATCAAAACAAAACCGCTATCTTTTGTTTGCGATAAACAGTTAGAAAATTCAAATTTTATTCCACCAAATGTTTTTGTCCAAAGCGTATCACCATTTTCGGTAAATTTTGCCAATAAATAATCCGGTTCTGCATTGGCACTATCATAAAATGCTCCAGATAATGCTAAATTACCATCTAAACATTTTATCAAAGAACCTGATTTGCCTGCATAATAATATTTATCTGTTTTTGAATATTTTTTGTTGAATAGTGTATCTCCATTGCTATTTATTTTTATAAATTCCAATGCCCCAAAATTAGACGATGAGTATTTTTGCCCGCTTATTAAAAAATCTCCATTCAAATATTCGTATGAAGACTTTGCCACATTTGGATGTGTATTCGTGCCATCATAATCATAAAGGCGGTTAAAATAGTTTTGGGAATTTGCTTTAATACAAAACAAAATAAATACTATTATCAAATACTTTGAATACTTATAACTTTTCATTTGAAATAGTCTTTTTTGAAATTAAAATTATGCTCGTTCTTAAACTCTAATACCAATTATAAGCACATCATCTACTTGCTCCAAAGAACCTATCCATTTTTTAAATTCAATTTCTAAAGCATTTTTTTGCTCATCCATTGTTTTATGTTGAATAGAAATTAAAAAATCTTTCAATTGTTTGTATTTATATTTTTTACCTTTCTCGCCACCAAATTGGTCGGCAAAGCCATCGGTAATAGTAAAAATGGTATCTCCTTTTTCTAAATCTACAGTTTGTAGGGCAAATGGTTTTATTTCATCTTGATGACTTCCAACAGGAAATTTATCAGGATTGTAAACCTGCAATTGTTGAGTATTTGCTTTAATAATCCACACAGGATTATTTGCTGAAGCAAAATCCAATTTCATTTTTTTGAAATTAAAGCGACACAAAATCATATCCATTCCATCTTTGGTTGTTTCGTGTTCTCCATCTCCTTTAAATGCTTTAATAATATTTGCTCTCAAATTATTAAGAATCAAATCGGGTTGAGTTATTTTTTTCTCAATTGTAATTTCATTCAAATAAGAAATTCCAAGTAAACTCATAAATGCTCCGGGAACTCCATGTCCAGTACAATCTGCAGCAGTAATTAAAAATGATTTTTCTCCTTTTTCATCAACCGTTTCCGATGCCCAATAAAAATCTCCACTAACAATATCTTTTGGTTTGTAGAAAATAAAATGCTCTGGCAAATTGCTTTTTAAAATTTTATCGGAAGCAAGTAATGCACGCTGAATACGTTTTGCATAATGAATACTATCTGTAATTTCTTTGTTTTTTGTTTCAATTATTTCTTTTTGTTTTGTTATTTCAACATTTGCTTTTTGTTTTTGTTTGTATCCTTTGAAAATATAAAATGCTAAAACTATTACCAATAAAAAGCCTATCAGAAAAGCATTTCGCTGTGTTGCTTTTTTTGAAGCATCTGCTTGCTGTTTTATAATTTCAGCATCTTTTACAATTAACGCTTTATCTTTTTCTGCTGTTTGATATTTTACTTCCATGTTTGCAACTTGTGAACTAGATTCTTGCGAAAACATACTGTCTTTTATATCGACATACTTATCTAAATAAAATTCCGATTTTTTTCCATTATTCATATAAGCGTATATGGTAGCAAGTTGTCGGTAGGTTAGCACCAATTGCGATTTGTTTTTTGCATCTGCATTTTTTAAAGCTTCCAAACTATATTTTTCGGCTTCGTTGTAATTTCCTAAAGCAGTATTTGCAGCACTAATGTTGTGTGAATATAAAGCCAATCCTAATTTATCGTCAACCTCTTTTGCAAGCTCATACGCTTGGTGGTAATAATTTAATGCTTCTTTTATTTTGTTATCCATTCTGTAATTCAGCCCAATTCCATTTAACACACCAGCCGCATTTGATTTATCATCATATTTTTTAAAAATAGTCAATGCTTTTTCTTGATAGTCTGTTGATTTTTTTAAATCACCTTTCATTTTATATGAACCAGCTAAATTTGCATAACATATTGCTGCTAAATATTCATTCTTATTTTTCAAATGAATAGCAATTGCTTTTTCGCAATACTCCATTTCTTTATCGTAGTTTTTAATTTTGCTATAAACTTGCCCAATATTATTTAGCGTCATTGCTATATATTGGTCATTACCCAATTCTTCAAATATTTTTAGTGTTTGAAATTGATATTCAAGCGCTTTATCATATTGTCCAAGCTCTTGATAAACCAAGCCAATTTTACTAACCGAAGAAGCAATTAAACTTTTGTTGTTCAGTGTTTTTCTAATAAGCAATGATTTGTTGTAATAAAACAAAGCACTATCAAGCGCACCAAGTTTGTAATGGTAAATTCCAATATCATTGAAAGAAGATGCAATCCATTTGTTATTGGCAATACTGTTTGCTAATTTCAGTTCATCAAATGCATATTTTTTTGCAAGTTTAGAATCTTTATCTGAAAAATACCAACTCAAATCAGTGAGCGCCTGTAATTTTATGGTGTCCTGAACATTAGTAGTGATAAGGTTTTTGAGTGAATCAATTTCTTTGTTTTGAGCCAACAAAAATTGCGGATGCATAAAAGAAATTAAAACAATAAATAAGAATAGCTTTTTCATAACTTTGAACTCTAAAAAAAATGATATTATTCTTAACGAATATAAAACAATTTTTCAAATAATTTTAATGAAAACCAAAACTCTAAAAAAAAATAAAGTAAATGTAGTAACACTTGGTTGCTCCAAAAACATTGTGGATAGCGAAGTGTTGATGGGACAATTAAAAGCAAATAATTTTCAAGTACAACACGAAAGCACAGATGAAGATTCGAGTATTGTAATTATAAATACTTGTGGATTTATTGATAATGCCAAACAAGAAAGTATTGATACAATTATTCGTTATGCGGATGCAAAAAAACAAGGATTAGTTGATAAGGTTTATGTTACAGGATGCTTGAGTGAACGCTATAGACCTGAATTAGAAAAAGAAATTCCAACTATTGATGGTTATTTTGGAACAAGAGAATTGCCACGATTATTAAAAACATTGAAAGCCGATTACAAACACGAACTCATTGGCGAACGACTTTTAACTACGCCACATCATTATTCTTATTTTAAAATTTCCGAAGGTTGTGATAGACCTTGCTCTTTTTGCGCCATTCCATTGATGCGAGGAAAACACATTTCCAAATCAATTGAAGAATTGGTAAAAGAAGCAAAGCATTTAGCAAAAAATGGAACAAAAGAATTGATGCTTATTGCACAAGATTTGACGTATTATGGTTTGGATATTTATAAAAAAAGAAATTTATCCGAACTACTAAAACACTTGTCAGATGTAGAAGGAATAGAATGGATACGTTTGCATTATGCTTTCCCTGCAGGTTTTCCAATGGATGTTTTTGATGTGATGAACGAGCGAAAAAATATTTGTAATTATTTAGATATGCCTTTACAACATATTACCGACAATATGTTGAAGAGCATGCGTAGAGGAACAACTAAACAAAAAACAATTGATTTAGTAAATCAAATTCGTGATAAAGTTACAGGCATTGCCATTAGAACCACTTTAATTGCTGGTTACCCAGGCGAAACAAAAAAAGACCACGAAGAAATGTTGGAGTGGATTACTCAAACACGTTTCGAACGATTGGGAATTTTTGCTTATTCTCACGAAGAAAATACACATGCTTATTTGCTGAAAGATGATGTATCAGCAAAAACAAAACAAGCACGAACAGAAGCTGTGATGGCTTTGCAACAAGGCATTTCATTTGAACTCAATCAACAAAAAATTGGCAAAACGTATAAAGTTTTGTTTGATAAAAAAGAAGGAGATTACTTTGTTGGTCGCACAGAGTTTGATTCTCCCGAAGTGGATAACGAAGTGTTGGTAAAAGCAAATAAAGATTTTGTGCGTATTGGCGATTTTGCAAATGTGAAAATTACTTCAGCCGAAGATTATGATTTGTATGGAGAAGTAGTTTAAAATTTTAATAACTCTTCATACAATTCTCTAACAGGCAATCCCATCACATTAAAATAAGAACCTTCAATGCGTTCAACAGCAATATAACCAATCCATTCCTGCGCACCATAAGCTCCTGCTTTATCGTAAGGATTATAATTTTTGATGTAATATTCAATTTCGCTTTGCGAAAGTTTTTTGAAATAAACTTTTGTTAACGCATAAAAAGTTTTTGTTTTTGTTTTCGATTTTAAGCAAACACCAGTGTAAACTTCGTGCATTTTTCCTGAAAGTAATTGAAGCATACGCACAGCATCGTCATAGTTTTCGGGTTTGTTTAACACTTGATTTTCAATCCAAACAATAGTATCGGCAGTAATTACAATGGTATTTTCGTTTAATTCTTTATCAAAAGCATTGGCTTTTTTTTCGCATAAATAAAGTGGTATTTCTTGTGCTTTTAAATTATCAGGAAAACTTTCATCTACATCTTTTGTATGCACTTCAAAATTTAATCCCAAATCTTTCAATAAAAATTGCCTGCGTGGCGATTTGGAAGCAAGAATAAATTCGTATTGCTTTAAATTTTCAAATTGCATAATAGAAAGATAAAATAGTATTTGCAAAAATAAATAAATAGCAAACGCCCAATAACATTATAATTTTAGCAGTGTTTCCCGCAACACGAAATGCTTTTTTATTTTCTCCCGAAACTACTTTGTAAATTAAAAACACAAATGGAATTTGAAGTGCAAGTGTGAAGTAAATAAATGCTTTAAAATTTTCTACACTCCAGTAATACTTTTGTACATAAGCCAAACAAAGCATTGTAGCCAATGCAATAATGGTAACAATTAGTTTTGTGGTTTTAATTCCCAAAACAATTGGAATTGTTTTGCATCCATATTCTTTATCGCCTTCCATATCTTCCATATCTTTTATTATTTCGCGAAGCAAAATGGTGATGAATGCAAAAAATGAAAGTGCTAAAACATGAATCCACACATCTTTGAAACTTACAGCCTCTCCGAAAGTATAGTAATATTGATAGCAAGGAAGCAATTCGTAAATGCCAATTCCTAAAATGGCAACAGCAGTAAAAATGGCAATAATAATATTTCCAACTAAAAATTGTCGTTTAAAATTAGTTGAATAAAACCATAAACTTGATGCACATAAAAAATGAAGAATGGCTAATTTCCAATGTCCAATAGCATTTGCAACATACACACCAATAGCAATTGCTAAAATATTTATAACTGTATGTGCTCCCATTGCTACTCGTCTTTTGATTGCTTTGTCAATTAAAAGTTTTTCGGGTTTATTTATTTTATCAATGTTCACATCAAAATAATCGTTGATGATATAACCTGCAGCAGCTATCATTACTGTGGAAAGTGATAACAGAAAAAAATTAAGATTACTAAAATGTAAATCAATATCGCGCACTTTTAAAAGTGGATAGATTAAACACCAACGCACCATGTATTGAGTAAATGCAATGATTAAAAGATTTTGAATTCTAATTAATTTTAAAAATGCTAGCATAAAATTTTAAATTTTTTTGTGTAAATAATTGTGTTACCAAACAAATCCATCATTGTCCAACCATTTGTTTTGAACTTTCATAACTTGTTCAATCACATCGCGCACCGCACCTTTTCCACCTTTTTGATGTGAAATGTAAATGCAAATGTCTTTTATTTCTTGTGCTGAATCACTTGGACAAGTAGGAACTCCAACTTTTTTCATTACTTCATAATCGGGAATATCATCACCCATATAAAGTATTTCATCAGGATTGATATTATATGTTTCAATAAATTCTTTGTAGGTATCCATTTTGTTATGCGCACCTAAATAAATATCAGTTATTCCTAAACCATTCAAGCGTTTGCGAACCATTTCTGATTTGCCTCCCGAAATAATAGCCACTCTATAACCTTTTTTTACTGCTAATTGCAAAGCATAACCATCTTTTATATTCATCACTCGTACTTGTTCTCCATCAGGCATAAGCGTTACAGAGCCATCGGTAAGAACTCCATCTACATCAAAAATAAATGCTTTGATGCGTGTAAGTTTTGTTTTAAAATTTTCCATAGTATAAAATTAACAAAAAATAGTTCTTCGTTTTTTATTCAGATTTTATTGTTTTACTCACATAATTAAATCTGAAAAACAAAAGTAAGGCAGCTGTGGTAAGTCCTATTGATAAGCCATACCAAACTCCTTGAACTCCTAAATTGAATTTGAATGCTAAAATATAACTCATTGGCAAACCTATTATCCAATAGGCAATGAGTGTGATGATTGTTGGAATTTTTACATCTTTCATTCCTCGCAATGCACCAAGTCCAACTACTTGTGTGCCATCACTCAATTGAAAAAATGCTGCAATAACAAGCAATGTTGAAGCAATTGAAACTACTTCACTATCATTTGTAAAAAGGGTTGGTAAATAATTTTTAAATACAATAAAACAAATTGCACAAACACTCATAAATACCAATACCATAAGAAAAGTACTAAATCCTGCAATGCGAATTCCTTCCCTGTTTTTTAATCCTAATTGATTGCCAACACGCACCGATGCAGCTGCTGATAAACCACTCGACATCATATACGTTATTGCTGCAAGGCTCAATGCTACTTGATGTGCGGCTTGTGCTTTTGGGCTTATCCAACCAATCATTACTACTGCAAAGCTAAATGCACCAACTTCAAATACCCATTGCAAACCAGAAGGAACACCAAGTGCAAGAATTTTTTTTGTCAATTCTTTTGAAATGTTTTTAAAGCTAAAGCCAATCCAATATTTTTTGAAATGTTTGTTGTAATACACATAAATAAACATTGCAAGTGCCATTGCAACACGCGAAATAAAGCTTGCCCAGCAAGAACCCATCAATCCCATTTTTGGAAAACCCCAATGACCAAAAATCATTAAGTAGTTTAATAAAATATTTAATAAATTAGAACCAACAGTGATAAGCATTGCAACACGAGTTAGAGAAAGTCCTTCGGCAAATTGCTTGAAACCTGAAAAAATACAAAGAGGAATCATTCCAAGCATCATCACATTTAAAAATGGAATAGCTAAATCAACTACTTCTTGTTTTTGATTAAACATAGTTAAAACAGGCGATACAATTACTAGCAGAACAAACAGTAATATTCCGATAGCAGTATTGATAATAATGCTATGTTTTAGTAGTGAGGTATTTTCTATATCGTTTTTGGAACTATCGGCTTCGGCAACTAAAGGTGTTACACCATAGGAAACACCTAAACCAAAAACCAATACTAATATGTACAAACTATTGCAAAGTGCAACTGCTGCTTGTTCAATAGTGCCAATTTGCCCAACCATAGCAGTATCTACCACACCAACCATAATATGTCCTAACTGACTTAATATGACAGGATAGGCAAGCAGAAAAGTTTTTTGGTAATTATCTAAATACGTTGATGAAAGGAATTTCATAAGGCGCAAAGATAACTTAGTTATCTTTAAATAAAACTGTAATTTTATATTAGTTTTTATGCTGATGGTAAAATGAAAAAAAAATTATTGATAACTATTATTTTGAGTATAAATGCATATTGCAGTTATGCTCAGAATTTAGTAGCTAATCCGAGTTTTGAAAATTATACTGATTGTCCCACAAATTTAGGACAAACTAACAAAGCTATTTCATGGATTGACCCTTCGGGATCTTCCGACTATTTTAATTCTTGCACTTCAAATTCAAATGTATCTACTCCTTTAAATATTGCTGGCTATCAGTATCCTAGAACAGGTAATGCGTATATGGGATTTGCGGCTTTTTGTGTTCCTAGCGAAAGAGAATACATTCAAGGAATTTTGATTGATAGTTTAACCGCAGGAGTAGTTTATCGTAGCTCATTTTATATTTCTCCAGCAGATAATTTAAAATATTCTTCTGATGGTGTCGGAATTCATTTCTCTAAAATAGCTATAACAGGCTCTTCGGGTTCTATTTTAAGTTATACACCTCAAATTAATAACATTGCTGGAAATATAATAATGGATACAGTCGGTTGGACATTAGTAGAAGGAACATTTACAGCTGTCGGGGGAGAAAAGTATTTAACAATAGGAAATTTTAATACAGATACAAATACACAATATGCTGTTATTAATAGCAGTTCAATTTATACTTGTGCTTACTTTTACATAGATGATATTTCCGTTTACCCCGATAGTGAAACAGTAGTAAATGAGTTGGGAAAAGAAGGGGAATTAAAAATATATCCCAATCCAACAGATAAAGAACTGAAAATTGATAATGGAGAATTGAAAATTGAAGAAGTACGAGTGTATAATGTTTTGGGATCTTGTGTGCTGTACCAGCAACTTACAACTAATAACCAACAACTAACATTAAATGTAAGCGGTTTACGAGCAGGAATTTATTTTGTGCAAGTGAAAACAAAAGATAAAATGTTTAACAAAAAAATTATTATAAATCATTAAACATAAAATAAATGAAAGCGATATTTTTAAAAATAGTATTAATGGTGGCTTTTATGCTTCATTTCAATACTTCATTCGCACAACATTATTTTAATAAATTGGTAACTGATTCTTCGGGAATAGGAAAAATAATGTACAACACTGATAATACTTATACCATTGTTGGGAGTAAATTTACATCAAATGCTTTTAATGAAGTTCCTTTGGTAATTACTAAACTAAATGCAAATGGCGATACATTATGGAGAAAATGGTATGCCGATAGTACTAAAGAATTTTATGTGCATTGCTTACTTAAAACAGCTAATAATTCTTTTATTGTACTATGTGATGTGTATGATTCTACTTCGCAATATATTACTGTAACTTCTGATATTGAAATGTTGAAATTTGATAAAGATGGAAATAAACTTTGGAGCAAACGCTATTATAAAAATGATTATCAATTTGCATATTCTTTAAAATTAACCACCGATGGAAATTATGCTATAGCAGGAATAAATGCTGATACTTCAGCAAATTCTATTAGTAGTGGATTTCTTATAAAAACAGATACATTAGGCACTATTATATGGCAACAAAACTATTCTACTACCATTAATAATTTTACTTATATGTCGCCAACCACTGACAAAGGATTTATACTTTCGGGTAGCACTATAGATACCACTAGTGGCACAAACAAACATCACGGATGGATATTAAAAACAGATAATTTAGGAAACAAAGAATGGCAAAAACAATTTGGAATAACCAACAATGATGCTTGCTATAATGTATTACAGACACAAGATGGAAATTATCTTTTTAATTTACGAACCTATGATAGTACTGCACAGGATTATAATTGGGATATTATTAAAATGGATAATTTGCAAAACACAGTATGGCAAAAAACTATTCCTGTATTTTCTAATTATTGTTTACCAACAATAGAAAATAGAGATGGAACATTTGTTACAGCAGGTGGTTTAGATAATAATTACACGATAACAAATGTTATTAAATTATCAAATCAAGGAGATACACTTTGGACAAGGCAATATTCTAATTCATCTTTTTTTACTAGTTCAACAAGTATTGATGATATACAAGCAACTTCAGATAGTGGCTATGTATTTCGTGGTGGTGGCTTTTTTGTAAGCCCTAATTTCTATTCTTCTTCTTGGGTAGCAAAGTTAGATTGTATGGGAGCAGACAGTGTACATTATTATTTTCCAGCTAGTAGTTGCGCTACAACAGGCTGGGGAGTAGGAATAAAAGAGGAATTAGTAGTTGATAAAGAGGAGTTGAAAGTTTATCCAAATCCAACAGCCGGAAGCCTCACCCTAACCCTCTCTCCTTCGGCAAATACTCAGGATAAACTCGGAGAGGGAATTGGAGAAGTGCGAGTATATAATGTTTTGGGGGAATGTGTGCTGTACCAGCAACTTATAACTAATAACCAACAACTAACATTAGATGTAAGTAGTTTACAAAAAGGAATTTATTTTGTGCAAGTGAAATTCCTCGATGTTTCGACAGGTTCAACACAGGTTAAGAGTGAAAAATTTGTGAAAGAATAAACTTAAAACTTAAACTTTATTTGCGCCCTAATTTCCGATTTTGTATTTCCTTTAATTTCGGTAAGTGAACCTTCGCTAATTATTTTTTGATTATCATAAACTGTTTGTGAATAGCGTAACCAAATTTCTATTTTTCTTGTTAAGTTATAATCCAACAAAATATAAAAACGTGAACCTCTGTAATAGTAAGCAGGAATAGAGTAAGCGCCAGGCACATCATTTTCATAAGCATAAATTCGTGTGTCGTAATTGTCGGTTTCAAACAAAGCATAGCGCAAACTTCCAGAAAATTTACTTCCTAATTTGCTGTACGTAACATCTTGATAAACCAAATATCCTTTTTGTGTGCTTCCATTGTCCAATCTATATTCAATTAGTTCAACTCTGTTTTTCAATTTTACTGAAGGTAAAATGGTGAAGGAAGTATTGAAACGATAATTGGTTTGTGTGTAAGGCACAATAAAATCAATATCGTTAATATCTTGTGTGGTGTTTTTATATTTGGTTCGTGTGCGAATTCTAAAATAAGCATCTGCTTTTTTTGAAGGTGTGTAATTTAGTTGTGCCATATAATCGTTGCCTTGCGATGGTGCATTTACTTGATATTTGAGCCAAGGAAATTCAAATCTATCGTAAAATGCTGTAAGTGTAATGGTGTTTGTTGGCTTTGCAACCATTCCAATGTACAATCCTTTTTCATTACTTGCTGTTGTATTTTCGGCAAAACCATTGCTCAATAAATTTTGAAAATTTCGTTCATAATATCGATGTAAAATACTAACTGATAATCGAGGATCTAAACTAACCAACACACCATTCAAAAATGCTTTTCCTCCATTTTGGCTTATTGCTTCTTCACCAAAAAAATTGAAATTTCGGATTACATAATTATAATTTATACCAACATTAGCATTTTGTTTTGCCGAAAATTCAAACTGACTATAATAACTCAAATCACGATTGTAGTTTGTACTCAACTCATAATTTACAGCAGTAATTCCAGCAGTTAATCGTTTGCCTTTGTAAGAAACATTGCCTCCATAAATTGTTTGTTGAATACTTTGTTTGTCAGCAATTTCGCTTGGTGTAGTGTGGTAGCCTGTAGTTTGCAACGATGAAATAGCAGCCACTTCGCCATTTTCTAATGTATCACTCACATTTGCATCAACATATTTGTGTGAGAAAAATGCAGTAGCTTCCATTTTTTTAAATCCAACAGTTGAAGCTACTCCACGCATAAATTTATTTTCATCAACAGAAGTATAAGGTTGAATTCCGTTGGCAGATTTTTTTACATTTATAATGTCTGCACTTTTTCCAAAAGCATAGCCTGTAAAAAGTGTTAAGCCTTGTCCAAAATTTGCGTGATAATCGCCAATGGCAAGTGCTTTAACAAATTTAATATTGCGTAAATAAAAATGTGCCGAATAAAAATCAAATCCATTTCCCTGATTTCCTTTTAATGATTGATTGTACCAATCGTAATTAAATTTTTGATTGCTTTTTAAAAATAATTCGCCTTGGTCTTTTTCAGCAGTAATTCCCCAGCTTATATTATTGCTATAAGTAAACCTATAGCGCAAATATAATTTATCGGGACTGCCTATGTAGCGTGAATTTCGGCTTTTGTATAACCCAGCACTATCAATAGGTGCAAAGCCTGTTTGTTTTTCAATTACTCTTC
>JAYTXX010000011.1:0-9651 GCA_043742725.1 Bacteroidota bacterium
GTTGTGTGTACAAAGGATAAGCCTCTTCAAAGGCTTGGTCTTCAAACAAATTAGAAGCTTGTTTTTTCAAATCTGCTTCGGTAGCAAATGTACTTTGGGCTTTAGCATTGGTAATGCAAAAGCTCAATAGCAATAAGAAAATTAACCTTAAATGCTTATTCATATAGTTATCCGTTTGGGAACGGAAAAATTTTCGTTTTAATTCAATCAAACCTTAATTTACAAATTTATGTTTTTTTATGGATTGATGCTACACTTTCATAAATTCCATAAAATAATTGGGAAGAGGAAAAATTAATGTGCCAATAAATTAATTTGATGATGTGCTGATTATTCTGAACGCAGAGGAAAAACATAGCTCGTCATTGCGATGGCTTTTCGCCAGAAGCAATCCATAAATAATGCTTTGTGTAGAGATTGCTTCGTTGCACTCGCAATGACTTAGTGCGTTGTCAGTTCGAGTGTTTTTCTTTTTCAGAAAAATGTATCGAGAACTTATTTTTACCACAGAGAAACAGAGAACGCAGAGAAAAAAATTATGAGTGCGTTGTCAGTTCGAGTGTTTTTCTTTTTCAGAAAAATGTATCGAGAACGATGGAAATGGTTTAATAAATGGTTCTCGATACGCTCCCTGCGGTCGCTACTCGAACTGACGGGCGTTGGTCGTTACGATAGCTTTTCGCCCGAAGCAATCTATAATTGTAAGCTTACATGAAATTAGGTTAATTAAAAATTGAAAAAACAAAGACGGGATTTTGCGAAAGCAAAATCCCGTCTTTTATTTATACCCAACATTTATAGCACAACTGTGTTGAGTACAACACTCCATTCGCCTTGCCCATCTTTATCTGTTTTTGCAACTCTAAAATAGTAACGTGCTCCGCTTTCAAGTTCTGTAGCAATAAATGAAGCTTTTGTGCTTGCACTTAATGTTACCCAACTTGCTTCATCAGCAGGAGTTTGAGTTGCTTCAAAGGTAAACGTAGCCCTATGAGCACTATCGGTTCTTAAAATTACTTCTCCTACATTATCAGAAGATTTAATTCTAAAACCATTTTGCTTTGCAGGATTCGCTTTCCACAACTGCATATTTGCGCTCAATATAATGGCTTCGGCAAGTGTTGGATTTGCATTGGCAATTCCATCCACGTAGGCTAACAATAAATCGAGGGACAAATCCAATGTATGCACTTTGGCTTGTGTTACCTGCAATAAACCGTGAGCGCCACTTTGTTGAGCAATATATGCTGTTTCTACAGCATTGACGTTGGTGCTAATCACCGCCAATGTTGGGTTTGGAGTTGTAAAGTAGGCATTGCCTGTCATTGCGTTTACAATAGCACGTGTATGCTCTACCTTGCTTGGTACATTAAGGTTATTGAACCCGAGTACCGCTCTAAACTTTTTCATAGTTTTTGATGCTTTGTGTGAGGTTTGTTTTTTCTCCTTTCCGGCATAGCGAAAAAGGAAACAGCACGGGTTAAACTTCAGTTTACTTCCGGAAAATTTACTAACTGTTTGTTGTTCTGTGGGTAATTAGTTCTTGCAAGAACGTGTACACTTATTAATTACGAAAGAGCTGTAACAGCTATGTATGTGAATGTGTAGAGGTGTTTCATTTGTGCTGGTAAACGATATTGTTTTTTATTTATTGTGTAAAACAAAAAATATTTTTTTGTACATAATGAATACAACATGGTACGTTATGAATACAACACGGCACATAATGAATATAACATGGCACGTTATGAATACAACAGGGCGCATAATGAATACAACATGGCACCTTATTTATACAACACTTCGATTTATGTATAAAGAAACTACAAAACAGCAGTAAAACAACGAGTGTATAAATTAAACCTATAAAAAAATATTTTTATAGGTTCACAAATAGTAATACATTTACAAGTAAAATAAATTGGAATAAGAAAAAAATATACGAAAAGAGTGAAAAGAATATTAAATTGTATAAAAACCTATTTATACAGCAGTTTGATAGAAAATCAACCTTCCAATAATTGTGAAATAAACGAAACTAGTTTCGTTTAGCGGAATGTTAGGTGTCATTGTAAAAAGACAGATAAACTGGTAAATTGACTGGCAGAAAATGAAAAGAAAATCCACGCTTCTGCAAAATTAAAAGAGGTGTTTTCCTTCCCCTAAGCCGACACACAAACACCACATTTAATTTTGCCCACCCCCACTAGCATTATAAGACAGCGACTGTTGAAAATTTGCTAAAAAAGCTGGCAATCTTTTCGTAATTTTTAACGAACTTGCAACATCAAATTATAAACTACTAATGATATTAAAAGAGAAAATAAGTATTGACGAATTTGACGGCAAACGCTTTCAAATAAAATTAGTCGAGCCGACCGACAATAAAAAAGCTGTATTAACTCACTACCTCCATAATATTCACAATGGCGTTTCAAAACATTATAAAAAGGACGCTTTAATAGCATTGAAAGAATATGTTACCTACAAAAAAGATGAAGAGAATTTATCATTGGTAGCAGAAGAGGCTTTACAGCAATTATTATTTGAAGTTGAAAACGTACCGTTTCCTACTCCAGACAATTACGCTTTTAAATTCATTGACTTATTTGCTGGCATTGGTGGTTTTAGACTTGCTATGCAAAATCTTGGTGGAAAATGTGTTTTTACAAGTGAATGGGATAAAGAAGCTCAAAAAACATATCGAGCAAACTTTGGGGAAGTTCCATTTGGCGATATAACAAAAGACCGAATCAAAAATTACATCCCTGACAATTTCGAAATTTTATGTGCTGGGTTTCCTTGTCAAGCCTTTTCAATTGCAGGAAATCAAAAAGGTTTTGCCGACACAAGAGGAACATTATTTTTTGACCTTGAAAAAATTATAGAAACTAAAAGACCAAAAGTAATTTTTTTAGAGAATGTTAAAAATCTTCAATCTCACGATAACGGCAATACTTTCAAAGTAATGTTAGACATCATTGAAAATAAATTAAAATACAAAGTTTTTTACACTGTTCTTAATTCAATGACACACGCAAATGTGCCACAAAACAGAGAACGATTATTTATAGTAGCATTCGACCCTAAACAAGTTAAGAATTGGAAAAATTTTGAGTTCCCAAAAAAAATCCCATTAACAAAAACTATTCACGATTTTTTAGAAAAGGGAAAACAAGCTGATAATTTATATTATTCAAAAAAGCATCAATATTACCCAGAATTACAAAAAACAATGCTTTCAAAAAGCACTGTTTATCAATGGCGCAGAGTTTATGTAAGAGAAAACAAAAGCAATGTTTGCCCAACATTAACTGCAAATATGGGTGCTGGCGGACACAATGTTCCTTTAATACTAGATGATTATGGAATAAGAAAATTAGTTGCATGAAAATTATGGAAACAAAAGGAACTAAACACGAAAACTACGAAATCCTTAATTTAATTGGTTATGGTTTATCTAAATTCAATGATGAGTTTATTAAAGAATTTGGATTTAAAACCAAAACTTCCTACTATGAATATTGCGTAAATATTGGAATTGCAGAAACTGTTGGAACTGTAAAAAACAGAATGGATTTATTTGACCATTTCTTTCCAAATAATGGAAGAAAAGGTTGGTGGCAAAAGGGCGATGCTTATATTCATAGAAAATATTTAATTGATAGCCTTTTTGGAAATGAAAATGTGAAAGGTTATGCAAATATCGTAAAGCTTTATTTGAAAGAAAATTATAAAATCAAAGAAATATTTGTTGAAGTTACACCCATTGTAAAATCAAGATTTAAAAAATTACAAGAAACTGGATTAGAAGCGGAACTTTATTTTATGAATAATTTCAATACTATTGACCAATTTAAAAATGGAATTTTAGAAGATGCTAGATTATTTGGAGATGGATATGATTTTCAAATTAATGTAGATGACAACTCTTATTTAGCAGAAATTAAAGGAATTAGAGCAAGTAAAGGAAGGTTTAGAATGACTGAAAATGAATATAATAAAGCATTAGAATATAAAAATGATTACCTGATAACTTTAGTCTTAAACATGAATGATTTGCCAGTTTTCTTAACTGTTGAAAATCCAGCAAATAATCTAAAATTTAAAAAAGAAGAAAGGATATCGAATCCTATTATTGAATACCATTTAATTTCTGATATATGCTAAGTTTTACTGATAAGATTTCATTTTTAGAAAATTATCTACTTCAAGTAGACGAAAATTATGCGGATAGTTTCAAAACTGACATTGCATTTTTTTTAGGCGAGTTTGAAACTCAAAATTCAAATCTTAATTTTTTAGAAAATTTATCTTCGAAAGAAGAAATTTCTTCATGGGTAAATAATCTAACTTCAAAAATTGTTTTGAAATTTAATGAAGATGAAGAGCAACTATCTGATTTTATCTTTTATGCAGTAAATCCATAGACCCGATTGTATTGAAATTCATCATCAATTTCCTGGCTTCTTTCCAAAAAGAGACGTAGAATTTAATTTGCAAGTTCCTAGCGGTGAAAAATTAAAAGCTAAAGTTTGCCAAGATAATTCAAAAGCATTAATGACTAATCCGAACAAAGCTCTTTCTGACTGGCTATTAAGAAAAGTGTTCTCTTTAAAAGAAGGTGAATTAGCCACAATTAAAAAAATGGACGAACTAGGTTTCGACAGTGTTATTATAACCAAAGAGAGCAATGGTAATTATAAAATTGATAAAGCGAAGACAGATTCATTTGAAGAATTTATTTTAGTTTAAGCCCACACTTTTGCAAGCACATTTTCATTTTTGCCAACACACAAACCCAACCAAAAAATGTAAAAGAGCTTGCAAGCTGCCACACAAAAATAGCTAGACCAAATCTTCGAAAGAAAAACAACGAACACCTAACACAGGCTACACGCAATGCGGAGTTCCTGCAAGTTGCAAATGCAATTTTTCAGCGGCAGAATATTTTTTGCATTTGCAATTTAGTTCAGTACATTTAATAAAATTTTTTCGCTCAAGACAGTTTTGTGGTTATTTATTCCGCACTTCGTAAATCTCTGTCTCGTTAGGCGTAAAATTTTACGAACGCTCCGAACGAACATCTGTAGCACATCACGCCTCGCAATAAATGGTATGATTTCGGAATAAATAATTTGGTTTTTCATTCCATATAAGTATAAAATAGTTTCATTGCAAAATCAATTTTTTGTTTTTTTCTCTGTATCCTCTGTTTCTCTGTGGTAAAAATAATCTTTGCGTTCTCTGCGGTTAAAAAAAGAGATTCCTCTCTGCGTTCGGAATGAACAAACGCACTCATCACTCATAATTCATAATTTTTTTCCTCTGCGTTCTTTGCGCCTCTGCGGTAAATATTTTTAATTCATTTTTTATCATAACAATCCTACAAAATCTGCGTTCCATTTCCCCGTTCTCGATACATTTTTCTGAAAAAGAAAAACACTCGAACTGACCACGCACTCATCACTCATAATTCATTTGCACATCATCAAATCAAATCTCAAAATATTTATTTTGTAAATCAGATATTCAATCTTATATTTGTAAAAACTTGGTAAACAGATTTTAATAATTGATTATGAATGATTTAACTTTAACTATTACTGATTTAAAAACGAAGGTTGAAAAATTGGTAGATTTGCATCAACAACTAAAAAAAAGCAACGAACAATTAAACTCCCAAAATAGTAGTCTTCAAAAAACAGTAGATGAACAAAAACTGAAAATAGAAGAACTTGAAAAGAGTAAAAAAGAATTACAAACAACTAATAATAACGAACAAAACAAAATAATTACCGATACGAAATTTAAAATTAATGAGCTTGTGCAGGAAATAGATAATTGCATTGCTCTTTTGAAGTAAAAGTTAGTTTCAAGTTTCACATTTCAAGTTTATAACACTTGAAATTGGAAACCTTAAACCTGAAATAAATAAAGATGGCAGAGGTATCATTAAAAATTTTAATTGCTGGTCGCACCTATCCTCTCACAATAAAAAAAGAGGATGAACAAATGGTGTTGCAAATAGCAAAAATGATTAATGATAAATTAAAAGATTTTGAACAAAACTATTCCGTGCGCGATAAGCAAGATTTATTAGCAATGACAGCATTGAATTTATTGGTAACACTGCAAAGTACACCTAAAAAATCGCCAGAGTTGGAAAATGAAATTAACCAACTTGATTTATTTGTTTCCGATTATCTTCAAAAAGAGAACAATTCAATTTAGTTTACAGTTTCTTAACAATTCACTGTAAACAAAAACTTCCCAAGCAAGTTCGAGCGCACACCGCAAAAGTCTAATTTGGCTTTGCTTAATAAAATGCGGTGTATTTATTATCAACAATTTAATAATTTAAAAACAATTATGGACATAAATTTAATACTCATTGGAGCTGGATCTCTTGTAGGAATAGGATTGGGAGCACTTATCACTTTTTTGGTAACAAAAAAATCAAATCAAGGCAAAGCAAATAACATTGTGAAAGATGCCGAAGCCGAAGCTGAAGTGATAAAGAAAGAAAAAATGTTGCAGGCAAAAGAAAAGTTTTTACAACTAAAAGTCGAACATGAAAAAATGATCAACGAAAAAAATCAAGCCATTCTACAAGGCGAAGTTCGAATTAAACAAAAAGAACAATCGCTTTCGGCAAAGCAAGAACAAGTGCAACGCAAGGATGCTGAACTGGATGCAGTTCGCCAAAACCTTACACATCAATTGGAAATTGTGAGCTCAAAACAACAAGAGGTGGAAAAGTTTCACCGCAGACAAGTGGAGCAATTAGAAACATTAAGTGGATTGAAAGCCGAAGAAGCAAAAGCACAATTAGTAGAATCGCTAAAAGCAGAAGCAAAAACAGAAGCAATGTCCCACATCAAAGACATAGTGGAAGAAGCAAAAATTAATGCAAACAAAGAAGCGAAAAAAATAGTGATTCAAACTATTCAACGTGTAGCAACAGAGCACGCAATTGAAAATTCGGTTTCTGTTTTTAACATCGAAAACGATGAAGTAAAAGGTAGAATTATAGGAAGAGAAGGAAGAAACATTCGTGCATTGGAAGCAGCAACAGGAATTGAAATTATTGTGGATGATACTCCCGAAGCAATTATCCTTTCTGGTTTCGACCCTATTAGAAGAGAAATAGCTCGTTTATCATTACATCAATTGGTAACCGATGGACGTATTCATCCAGCACGTATTGAAGAGGTGGTTGAAAAAGTAAAAAAACAAATTGAAGAAGAAATTGTAGAAATAGGAAAACGTACCACCATCGATTTAGGAATACATGGTTTGCATCCAGAATTAATTCGTATGGTTGGTCGTATGAAATACCGTTCATCTTACGGACAAAATTTATTACAACATTCGCGCGAAGTGGCAAACCTTTGTGCAACAATGGCTGCAGAACTTGGCTTAAATGTGAAACTTGCAAAACGTGCAGGTTTGTTACACGATATTGGAAAAGTGCCAGACGATTCACCCGAAGTACCACATGCTATTTTGGGAATGCAATTGGCTGAAAAATATAAAGAGAAACCAGAAGTGTGCAATGCAATTGGTGCACATCACGATGAAATAGAAATGACTACGTTGCTTTCGCCAATTGTTCAAGTGTGCGATGCTATTAGCGGAGCTCGCCCAGGAGCAAGACGTGAAGTAGTGGAGCAATACATCAAACGATTAAAAGATTTAGAAGCATTAGCACTTTCATATCCTGGTGTTGATAAAACGTATGCAATTCAAGCAGGACGCGAATTACGTGTTCTTGTATCGAGTGATAAAGTAACAGATAAAGATGCAGAAATACTTTCGTTTGATATTTCACAACGCATTCAAACCGAAATGACTTACCCAGGACAAGTTAAGGTTACTGTTATTAGAGAAACAAGAGCAGTGAATTATGCGAAATAAAAAATAGGAATTACTACAATTGAAAACGAACCGAATAATAATAGAACCCGATACTGAAAACAGTAACTACTGGAAAGACCTTTGGAATTTTCGAGGGCTTTTTTATTTTCTTGCTTGGCGCGATATTCTTGTTCGATACAAACAAACTGCAATAGGAGTTGTATGGGCATTGCTTCGTCCGTTGTTAACTATTTTTGTAATGTCGTTTTTAGGTTGGTTGTTCAATTCAAGTGTGCCACAAGGAGTACCTCGAATATTGCTTGTTTCGGCAGCAACATTGCCTTGGCAATTTTTTGCTTCATCATTTAGCGAAGCGAGTAATTCTTTAATAAGTAATTCAAATCTTCTCACAAAAGTTTATTTTCCGCGTTTAATAGTTCCAATAAGTACAGTTATTGTTTGTACAATAGATTTTTTTATTTCTTTTTTGATTCTTATCGGAATAATGTTTTACTATCAGTATCTACCCGATATTAAAATATGTATGCTTCCTCTATTTTTATTGCTTGCATTGATAACAGCAATGGGAACAGGTTTATTCATAGCCGCATTAAATGTTCAGTACCGTGATTTCAAATACATTGTTCCATTTATTGTTCAATTTGGTTTATATGTTTCGCCAATTGCATTTAGCAGTAGCGATATTTACAATAGCACCAAAATTCCTGAAGTGATAAAATATATTTATTCTATGAATCCAATGGTAGGAGTTATTGATGGTTTTAGATGGAGCATGTTTGGTGGAGCAACACCAATTCACATGACTGGTTTTTTAATTTCAATAGTAATAAGCGTATCATTTTTATTTGTTGGAATTTGGTATTTCCGTAGAATGGAAAAATCATTTGCTGATGTTATATAAAATAGAAAAAAATGATTACAAGAAGCAGTTATATTAAAAGCCCTATTGAAATTGAGTTTGAACTGTTACAATTGTTCAACCGAAATGATTCATTGGTAATTTTCGATATTGGGGCTTGTGAAGCAGAAGATTCTATTCGCTATTCCAATCTTTTTCCAAACTCAACCATTTATGCTTTTGAGCCAAGAATGGATAATTGCTTAAAAGGAAAAGAGTTGATAAAATTATATAACAAACAGAACATTACACTTGAAAATATTGCATTGAGCAGTCAGAATGGAACATCCGAATTTTATCTTTCTGAAGGCGAACCCGAACAAATAAAAAACAATGAAGAATGGAATTTTGGTAACAAATCAAGTTCTTTGTTACCTCCTTTGGATGAAATAAAAAAACATACAGGATGGCTTCAGTTCAATAACAAAATAGAAGTTAACACGTTGCGTTTGGAAGATTATGTTGCCGATAAAAAAATTACTTCAATTGATTTTGCACACATAGATGTTCAAGGTGCTGAACTAATGGTTTTGGAAGGTGCTGGAGCATTTTTAAGTAAAATTAAAATGATATGGCTTGAAGTAGAAGTTGTTGAATTGTATAAAAACCAACCGTTGAAGAATGATGTGGAAATTTTTATGCAGCAAAATAATTTTGTTAATATTCTTGATACAGTCAATAAAGTATCAGGAGATCAACTATATGCCAATCTTCATTTTTATTCGAAAGAAAAAATTAAAAATATAAAACCATCGAGAAAACATTTTTTAAAAAAGATTAAATCATTTTTAAAATTCAAAAAATAAAAATGATTTTCCTATAGCAAATTGGAAAAGATACAAAATGAGTAACACGGTTATAAAAGTAGAAAA
>JAYTXX010000012.1:0-5471 GCA_043742725.1 Bacteroidota bacterium
GTGTTTTTTTGGGGATATATATCAAAATATTTATGCATATGCTGGATCAGATGAAAGATATTTATTGTATGCTTCAACAATTTTTGCAGATGTAACTCCAGACAGCAAATGGTCCCATTTAAAATTGTCCACCTCTTATAGAATCACAATCCCAATGGCCAATTTTATAAACACCTGCTTACTAAAACACCCCAGACTAAAATCCATAAAATCTGGTCCTAAAGTAAAATACCTAATTACTGATACATTCAAAGATAAGTATATATATGATCAAATTATGTCATATTTAAATCAAGGCTATTTACCAGAAGATATATTTGTTTTGGGTGCAAGTTTAAAATCTGGCAAACAAATGAGCCCTATTAGGAGATTAGAAAACAAACTAGTCAATAATCAAATCCCATGCCATACATCCCTATCTGATGACACAAAAGTTGATGAAGACATTATCAGAGGTAAAGTATGTTTCGCATCTTTCCATCAAGTCAAAGGGATGGAGAGAAAAGTATGTATAATTTATGGTTTTGATGAATCATATTTTAATTACTATGGAAAAGATTTGGATAGGACCAAATGCCCAAATGTATTATATGTAGCATTAACACGAGCATCAGATAAATTAATCCTAATTCATGATTCCCATAATAATTACTTACCTTTTATGGCTAAAGAATCATTATCCACTATAACAGATGTAGTAATCAATGATCCATATAAAGGTGGAGCCAAATTAGGAGGCAATCCTATCACTATCCAAGTTAGGGATTTAATAAAGAATTTAAGTAATGATGCCATGAATTATATTTTTACTTATGTAAATTATAAAACCATAAATCCCAAAAATTCCAAACCAATAAATTTAGAATCGAAAATCCGTACGAAAAATAATTTGTATGAAGATATTTCTGACATAAATGGACTCGCAATTCCAGCACTATATGAATATGCCAACACTAAAGAAATTTCCATGCTTGAACAAATTATGGGCCATTCCCCAAGTCCTTTTTGCATATCCCATTCTAAATTACCAGAGACCCATAAAATTTTGATATATAAAATTTATACGAAATACAAAAATACAAATTTAGATATAGAAGATATTTTATACATATCGACCTTATATGGCTCATTGATAACAGGATTTATTGGTAAAAGGGAACAAATCATCAAATACAACTGGTGCACCCAAGGACAAGTGAATTCCTTAATGAATTCTATGAAAAATAATATATCAAAATCTGCCAAATATGAACAACAAATAATGTACAATGTTCATAATAAAATATTAATTGGTATTGTAGATGCAATAGACAATGATACAGTATTTGAATTTAAATGCACTTCTGAACTATCAAAAGAACACATGTTGCAATTAATTATATATTCTTGTATGTATGAGGGTATAATGAAAGATATGTCAGAATTACAATTAAATAAATTCATGTTAAAATATATAAAAAAATTAGAAAATAAAAGTTTAATAGAATTATGTGAATTATGTATTGATTTAGATATTGACCCTAGAGATAAAATAAATAGTAAAAATGAATTGGTTACATTTTTATCAGACCACAAAAGAAATAATACACACTATCCAGTTCCAAAAACTTCATATAAATTATTGAATATATTGACAGAAGAAACCATTGAAGTATATTATAATGATGATTATTCCAATATTATAGACTTTTTGTTAACAGTTTCCAATAAAAATAATATAAGTGATGATGAGTTTTTACTTCAATGTAAAAATAATAAATTAGAGGCAAAATATGTTGATGAATTAGATGGGTATATGTTTTAAATTTATATAAAAAATTGATAAAAATACATAATACATTGCAAGTTTTGTTTATGAAGTAATAAAATGGAAGATATATACCAATGCATATTCCAATATCTACCAATCACAGACATTATAACATGCAAACAAGTAAGCAAAACATTCCATAAAATTATAAAATTAGAGATCTTATGGAAAAACATTAATAATATAAATTTTCCGCGTACAAATATTTTTAAAATAAATTTCTATGAAACATGTAAATTGCACATACTATTACAAAGATTACATATTATACTTAATAGGAATATCTCGTATATTGATTCCATTAATTTGTATAGTAAAAAAAAACTTAATAATAAAAATTCATATATCAATTTGTATAATAAAAAAAAACTTAATTTAACTCATGTAAAATTTACATATATTCCAACAGAATTTGGTATATTAAATAATTTACATAAACTCACTTTTATGGGTAATAAATCTATTTATATACCAACAGAATTGGCTCTATTAACCAATTTACAAGAACTTCATCTATCTCACAATAAATTTACTCATATACCTACCGAATTAGGTTTATTAAGTAAATTAGAAATATTATCTTTAGCTTTTAATAAATTAACATTCGTGCCAACAGAATTAGGTTTATTAAGTAATTTATTAAAGTTATATTTATACAATTATGGATTACATTCCATACCATCAGAATTAGGGAATTTAAATAAGTTAGAATATTTACATTTGTCATCAGTAACTGTAATTCCACAAGAAATAAAACAATTAAATTGTAAAATAGAAGTTATGGGATAAAAATTGATAAAAATACATAATACTAACTAATGTTTATTTATCGGGATAAAACATATGGAAGATATATACCAATGCATATTCCAATATCTACCAATCACAGACATTATTACATGCAAACTTGTAAGTAAAACATTCCATAAGATTATAAAACAAGAAATCCTATGGAAGAACGTCCACAATGTAAATTTCTCACATATAAATATTTTCAAAACAAATTATTATGAAACGTGTAAGTTGCATATTCTGCTACAAAAATTATCCATAAAAATTAAATATGACAAATTATATACCGATTTATATGAATCACAATATATAGGTGATAATTCATTTTCCAGTTATATTGTAGAAATACAAAAATTAAAAAAATTAAAACACTCGGTTGTTGATTCTAATATTGAAACTATACCCAAAGAATTCGGTATATTAGATAATTTATTGTGTATAAATTTACGACGCAGTAGACAAATTACTTTCATACCCATAGAATTAACTCAATTAAATAATTTACAAATACTATATTTGAGTAATAATAAAATCACACAGATACCTACAGAATTGGGTAAGTTAAATAATCTGATAATACTTGTTTTACGTGGTATGAAAATTACGCAAATTCCAACAGAGTTAGGTGAATTAAGTAATTTACAAAAATTATATTTGAATGATAACGAACTTGTACAAATACCTACAGAATTAGGCCAATTGAATAACTTAAAAGATTTACATTTGCATAATAACAGAATTGCACAAATACCAACAGAATTTGGCAAATTGAATAACTTAAATGTGTTAGAGTTAGGAAATAACAGAATTACAGAAATTCCTAGAGAATTTGAATGTCTAACAAATTTAGTAACACTTAGATTGTATAAAAATCAAATTACTTCCATACCTAAAGAATTTAAATATAGGCCATTAAATTTTAATTTGTTTGATAATCCTATTTGATGCACCATACTTAGATGTAATCCAATAAAAATTGATAAAAATACATAATACAACTTAGTGTTTATTTATAGGGATAATACTATGGAAGACTCTTACCAATGCATATTCCAATATCTACCAATCACAGACATTATTACATGCAAACTAGTAAGTAAAACATTCCATAAAATCATAAAACAAGAATTATTATGGAAAAACATCTACCTTTTAAATTTCCCCGACACAGATATTTTTAAAACAAATTTCTATGAAACATGTAAATTGCATATTTTACTAAAAAATTTAAGCATAAAAATAAAATACAATGAAGAATATAGTAAATTATACAAAACACTCTATATTGACCTATCTTTTAAACAATTAAATACCATACCAAAAGGGGTATTCTATTTAGATAATTTACAAGATATTACTATACACTGTAACAATTTAACAACCATACCGACTGAAATAACACAATTAAAGGAATTACAAAGGTTATCGATGTTTACAAATGATATCACTTTTATACCTAAAGAAATATCCCAGTTAAATAATTTGCAATATTTAAGTTTATGTATAAATCAACTTACCGATATACCTACAGAATTAGGAAATATGTATAATTTGAGAACACTCCTTTTATCCGAAAACAATCTCACTCATATTCCAAAAGAATTAGGCAAATTAAAGAATTTAATATCATTTTTTGCAGAGGATAATCAAATTACCCACATACCTACAGAATTTGGCCAATTATGTAGTTTAATTGATTTACGTATGCAAAATAACAAAATTACAAATATACCAAAAGAATTAAGTAGTTTAAATAAATTAAAATTTTTTCATTTGGATAACAACCAAATTACTGAAATACCTAAAGAATTAGGATTATTAAGTAGTTTATTACGTTTTACACTACGTAATAATTATATTATTGATTTACCAAAAGAATTGTCGCAATTAAATGCCTTATTCGAATTAAATCTATTTAATAATAAAATCACCCAAATACCTAAGGAATTTGCCTTATTACATAATTTAAGAGAATTGAATTTATCTAAAAATAAAATTACTGAGATACCAGTGGAACTATCTCAATTAAATCGCCGGATAAAAATTGATAAAAAAAGATATTGGTAACTAGGATTTATTTATGAAGTAATAATACATGGAAGACATATACCATAACATATGTCTACACCTTCCAATAAAAGATGTTATCAAATGCAAACTCATAAACAAATCATTCCATTCCACAATAAAATCAGAGTTCTTATGGAAAAAGATATACATTATACATTTCCACTCAACAAACATATTTAAAACGAATTATTATGAAACATGTAAATTACATATTTCATTAGAAAAATTAAAAAACCAAATTAAATATTCCAGATCATATACTGAATTGTACAATGAAACAAGTATTTACTTATCTTATAACTACACATCCATACCAAAAGAATTAGTTATTTTAAGTAATTTACAAATTCTTAATATTAGTAATAATAATATTACTGATATACCAAAAGAAATATGCCAATTAAATAACTTGCATTCACTGGTACTAAATGAAAATAAATTAACCAAGTTACCAAAAGAATTGGGCCAATTAAATAATTTACTAACACTTAGTTTACCATTAAATAATTTAACTAAATTACCAAAAAGTGTATCCCAATTAAAAAAATTAACTTGGTTAAATTTACATGATAATGAATTAACAGAATTTCCCAAAGAGATATGTAACTTAACAAATTTAACATTGCTTATCCTATCAAAAAATAAAATTCCAGTTATTCCACCAGAAATATCCAAACTAAAAAGCTTAATACGGTTACGCCTATCAGAAAATCCAATATGCACAATACCAGAAAAATTTGGAAAATTGACCAAATTACAAAATATAATATTGTTTGATACTAACATAACAGAAATACCA
>JAYTXX010000013.1:0-6027 GCA_043742725.1 Bacteroidota bacterium
AACCATTTTTTCTTTTTCTTTAATTGCATCCAAGTTATCTTGAATTTCATTAAAGCCTGTAATGAACATTTGTATGCTCGAATCTTGATTGTGAATGCGAACCTTTTGTCCACCATTTACTGCAGTTAAACTATCTTCAGCTGATAATACACCTTCTTTGTTACCACTTCCGCAACCAATTGCAAAAGGCAATAGTGCTATTAAATAAATTAATTTTTTCATTTTGTTTTTTTGTTTTTTAAAAATTTTGCACAAAGATATACCAATTTTGAATGATGCGCTAATTTTTATTCCTCACCATCAATAGTAGCATTGGCATTTTTACTTAATACGGACAAAACATCATCAATATGATAAATGCTTGCATTGTATTTATTTGATAAAATGATAATAGTGGTTCTATCGCTTGGTCTGCGAAAGAACAATGAATTATATCCATGCCACCAACCATTGTGATATATTATTTTAGGATTTTTTCCATCATCCGTTATTCGCCATCCAAAACCATAATTACGCTTTCCTTTGTGCTCATTGCTATATCCTGTAAATGCTTCTTCAAGTGTTTCTTTTTTCAAAATTTTTTCGGAATACAAAGCTTGATCCCATTTGAACAAATCTTCTACTGTTGAGTAAACGCCCTTATCTCCAACCACATCATCGGCAAATTCATCAACCTCTTTTCGCCCCAAAGCATTATGTCCTATTGTTTTATTTTTGTGTATGCTTTCCTCATTTTTATTATAAATCCAAGTATTTTTCATGCCCAAAGGTTTAAAAATATTTTGTTGCATAAATTCAGAAAAAGGCATTCCTGAAACCTTTTCAACAATTAAAGCTAACAAAGCATAATTGGTATTACAGTATTCAAATTTTTTATTGGGGGCGCAATAAACGCCTTGTTTATGATGAACAATAATATCCAACATTGCTTTGTTATCAAAAATTTGATTGTTGTATAAATCAGGTTTTTCACAATATGGTTCGCAATTATACACATAATTAAATAGTCCGGAACGATGTGTTAAAAGCATTTTCACCGTAATGTTGTGATAAGGAAAATCAGGAAAAAATTGTTGAACACTATCTGAAAGATTTAATTTTCCTTCATCTCTCAATATTAAAATTGCAGCAGCAGTAAAGGTTTTTGAAGTAGATGCCAATTGAAATTCAGAATTAATTTTCAAAGTTTCTTTATTTTTCACATCGGAAAAACCCATTGCATTTTCGTAAAGCACTTGTCCTTCTTGCGCAACAAGCACACAAGCATTTAGATGAGTTGTTTTTAATCTAAATTTAAAAACAGAATCCAGTTGATGTGTTTTTTGTTTTGCAGCAATTTTTATTAAAATTTTATTGATACTATCTTGATTTTCTATAGAAACAGAAATGGTTTTAGAAGAATTACTTTCGGAAGAATTGCAGCTAAACAAAACTAAAACAAAACTAAAAAGAAGCAATAAAAGTTTATTTTTCATTCTAAAATATTATCTGCGTTTTTCAACTGCTGCTTCTACAATAATAATTCTACCTTTTATTTCCTTATTATTCAATGCTTCTATAGCTTTTAGTGCATCTTCTTTTTTTGCCATTTCCAAAAATGCAAACCCTTTCGATTCCCAAGTAATAGTATCATAAGCAATTTTGGTTGATAGCACCTCACCAAATTTTGCAAACAATCCTTCTAATTGCATTTCATTTATATCTCTATCGAGATTTTTTACAAATAATTTCATCGTCAATATTTTAAATTTAACTTTTACAAAAGTATCTGAATAATTGATTTTTGAAATTAGAAACAGAAAAATAATTTTGATTTTTTGATGTGCGTATTTTTTTGAAATAAAAAGCAAATGGAACAAAAAAAATTGTAAATTCGGGCTGTTTTGTGCCTATGTTCAAAGCAAAGTGTGAGCCACTGGAAAAAATAAAATGGAGAGAGAAACAGAAAATTGGGATTTAATAATTGAACCAAAAAATAGTGCATTACGATTTGGATTAAAAGACATATGGCGTTATCGCGATTTGCTGTTGCTTTTTGTTAGACGTGATTTTGTTGCTACCTACAAACAAACCATACTTGGTCCAATTTGGTTTTTTATTCAACCGATACTTACAACAATTACATTTTTAGTAATCTTTGGAAACATTGCTAAAATTTCAACAGATGGAACACCACATACATTGTTTTATATGTCGGGGATTGTGCTTTGGAGCTATTTTGCTGATTGTTTAACAAAAACAGCTGATACTTTTTCAGCAAATGCTGGAATCTTTGGAAAAGTTTATTTTCCACGTTTAATCGTTCCTCTTTCTGTGGTAACATCAAACCTAATTAAATTCTCCATTCAGCTTTTATTATTTATTGTTTTATGGATTTATTTTTATGTTAAAGGAACTGAACTTCATATACATTCAACCATTTTACTTTTTCCATTTTTACTAATTTTAATGGCTGGCTATGGTTTTTCGTTAGGTATCATTATTTCATCAATGACTACAAAATATAGAGATTTAAAATTTTTAGTACAGTTTGGAGTTCAATTACTGATGTACGCAACACCAGTTGTATATCCACTTTCCAGCGTTCCTGAAAAATATCGTTTTATATTGTTGATGAATCCAATGACAAGTATTATTGAAACATTTAAGTACAGTGTATTAGGAGTTGGAGTTTATAATCCATTATATTTATTTTTTAATTTTATTGCGCTAATTATTATTTTCACATTAGGAATAATTGTGTTCAATAAAATTGAAAAAAGTTTTATGGATACTGTTTAACAATTAAAGAATTTTATAAAATTGAGCACCGTAATAAAAGTTGAAAATATAGGAAAACAATACCGTTTGGGGGTTGTGGGAACAGGTACACTGTCGCACGACCTTAATCGTTTTTGGCATACTGTGAGAGGAAAAGAAGATCCATATTTAAAAGTAGGAGAAGTGAACAATCGTTCTGTAAAAAGCGAAAGTGATTTGGTGTGGGCATTACGCGATATAAATTTTGAAGTAGCGCAAGGCGAAGTGCTTGGAATAATTGGAAAAAACGGAGCAGGAAAATCTACCTTATTAAAATTACTTTCACAAGTAACATCACCAAGCGTAGGAAAAATAAAAATAAAAGGACGAATTGCCGCATTATTGGAAGTTGGTACAGGCTTTCATCCGGAATTAACAGGACGTGAAAATGTATATTTGAATGGAGCAATTCTGGGAATGACTAAGTCCGAAATAAAAAGTAAGTTTGATGAAATAGTTGATTTTAGTGGTGTTGCAAATTATGTAGATACTCCTGTAAAAAGATATTCATCAGGAATGACAGTCCGTTTGGGCTTTGCAGTAGCTGCACACCTTGATCCGGAAATTTTAATTGTAGATGAAGTATTGGCAGTTGGTGATGCCGAATTTCAAAAAAAGTGTCTTGGAAAAATGAAAGATGTTTCAGGGCAAGGAAGAACTGTTTTATTTGTAAGCCATAATATGGCAAGTGTAAAAAGTCTTTGCACAAGAGGAATGGTGTTGAACAACGGAACAATTTCATTTACAGGAAATATTGACGAAAGTGTAAATATGTATTTGAAAGATGGAAGCATAGATGGAGGTACCGAATATAAAGTGTTTGAAGGGCAAAAAGAAACAACTACAAATGATGTTGAATTAATTTCGATTGGAATAAAAGCAGCTGGAAAAGAATATGGAGAAGCGATGAGAATGGACGAAGATTTGGAACTTACAGTAAAATTCAATAAAAAAAATACCGTTTCGAGAATCGATTCTACAATTCAAGTAAAAGATTCTAACGGAAATTATCTTTTTTCATCGGGTTCAGGAAATGTTATTGAAGAATCCAATCAAAGCAAAACAGGTTTAATTCAGCACAAATTAATATTGCCTAAAGATTTTCTCAACGCTCATACATTTTATATTAATTTATTAATTGTAGAAGAAAAGAAAAATGTACTCATTCGTTTAAATGATATTATTTCATTTAACATTATTGACAAACAAAAAGAATTAGGTACTTGGATGGGCAAAAGTGTTGCACCATTAGTTCCACATTTTAAATGGAATACCAACTAAATTTATAATCTATGTTTTTCAAAAAAAAAGAAAAAGTATTTTGTATTTCATTTCAACGGACAGGAACAACTTCTGTTGGGGAATTTTTTTTAAAACATGGTTTTTCTGTAGCTACTTGGAATGTATCAGTAAAAAATAATTGGACGAAATATTGGTTTGAAGGCGATTACGAATCTATTTTCAATTCGACTGATTTCAAAAAGAATACCGTATTCGAAGATAATCCTTGGTGGTGTTTAGATTTTTACAAAATATTATACCATCGCTTTCCTAAAGCCAAATTTATTTTATTCACAAGGGACAGTAATAAATGGTTCGACTCTATGGTAAGCCACTCTAATGGTAAAACATTAGGTAACACATATGTACACTGTAAAATATATGATAGAGAACAAGAATTTCACCATAAATTTCCAAATTATTTATACCAAAACCATACTATTGACAATCTATTAGAAATTATAGAATCGAATAGGGAGCATTATATCAAATTATATGAAAATAGAAATAGAGAAGTTATAGCTTTTTTTAATAGAAATAATAATTCGCGACTAATTTTATTAAAATTAGAAGACGGAGATAAATGGCAAAAATTAGGATTGTTTTTTAAAATAAAAGTAGAACCTCTATTTAGTATTCATGCTAACGCCTCCAAAAAAATATGATCCCCGTTACAAAAACATTTTTACCACCAATTGAAGAATACCACGCAATACTTAAAAGAGCTTGGGATAAACAATGGATTACAAATAGAGGTGAATTAGTTTTAGAATTAGAAGAAAAACTAAAAAATTATCTTTCCGTAAAAAATATTATTATAACCAACAACGGAACTATTCCATTGCAAATAGCTATAAAGGCAATGCAATTGAAAGGTGAAATAATTACAACACCATTTAGTTACGTGGCTACTACAGCTTCTATTGTTTGGGAAAATTGTACTCCTGTATTTGTTGATATTCATCCCGAATATTTAACCATTGATGAAACAAAAATTGAACAAGCCATTACTAAAAAAACCACAGCCATTTTGGCTACACACGTTTTTGGTAATCCCTGTGATGTTGAAGCAATTGAAACAATTGCAAAAAAACATAATTTGAAAGTAATATATGATGCGGCACATTGTTTTGGTGTGAAATACAAAAATCAATCAATATTTAATTATGGCGATGTGAGTACCTGCAGTTTTCATGCCACAAAACTATTTCATACAGGCGAAGGTGGAGCTATGTTTTGTAATGATGATGACCTAAATCATAAATTATTTTATAGCCATAATTTTGGACATAACGGACCATTAGCATTTCATGGTTTAGGAATAAATGGTAAAATTTCGGAACTACAAGCAGCAATGGGTTTAGCCATGTTTCCGTACATAAACGAAATAATTTCGGAACGAAAAAAAGTAGTAAATCATTATAATGAGTGCCTTGATTTTTCGAAAATAAAAAAATTAAAAATAAGAGAAAATACCGAATGGAATTATAGTTATTATCCAGTTACTTTTGAGTCGGAAGAAAAACTACTAATAGCAATGAATAATTTAAATAAAGAAAATATTTTTCCAAGAAGGTATTTTTATCCATCGTTATCTAGTTTGTCATATGTAAAAAAATATTATGTGCCAGATGCAGAAAGGGTTTCAAAATCTATACTATGCCTTCCGCTTTATGTTAATATAGAAGAAAAAGCGCAGGATATTATTATAAATTTACTTTCCTAATGAAAAAGGGATTTATTATAGGCAACCCTCGTTCAGGAACATCTTTGTTCCGACTAATGTTGAATGCTCATCCGCAAATTATAGCTCCGCAAGAAACAGGCTTTTTGCATTGGTGGCACAAAAAATATTCTAAATGGAAATGGGAATATGAAAATTACAACGACTTAAGTGTTTTCATTAGCGACTTCAAATCATCAAAAAAAATTGAAACTTGGCGACTA
>JAYTXX010000014.1:0-10431 GCA_043742725.1 Bacteroidota bacterium
CAACTACACATTCTTTTGCACTTGATGGCAACGTGGTGTTCCAGCTTACATTTACAGAATATGGCAAAGGATTTTTTACTCCAATATATTTTACTTTCACATCGTGTTTTCCTTCACCAGCAATATATTTTTCGATGTTATCAATTACAATTGAATTGTTTTCTCCTGCTTTGTACGATTTTTCTTCAATTTTTTTTCCATCCACAAAGAGTGCAACAGTTCCATCTTCGGTTGTTTTTTTACTAAATTTTGCAAACGCTGTCAATGCTTTTAAAGCAAGAACAGTTCCTTGTGTGTTTCCAAAAGTTCCATAACCACTGCGTGAACCAACTAAATATTGAACAGCTAAATTTAATGCATTCACATTTTTATTTTGCGATTTTAATATTGCCATTATTGCTAGTGAAGTTGTTTCTACTGTTAAAGACTGACCTTGCGAATAGGTTATAGAATGGGCATTTCCAGTAAAACTTCCATTCTTATCTTGTTTGTTTAAAAGTGCGAACATTGCATTTTCTGCTTTTGCATTTTCTTTTAAATTATATGCTGAACAAATTACCAATCCAAGCAAATAAGCATCTTTTGTTTTAATTGCATTATCATAAACCGCTTCAAATTCTTTTTTAATATCTATAAAACCAGCTTCTGACAAAGCATATACGATATAAGCATCTGTAATTTCTTTACTCGCTCTTCCAAAATTATCTAATGCTTGTGAATTTCTTTCAAAACCACCTTTGCCATTTCTTTTATCCATCAACCATTTCGCAGTGCGTTCAAGCATTTTATCATCTACTTTCTCTCCTACTTTTTTCATATCATTAAATTGCATCAAGCCATAAGCAGTTAATGCTTCGTGTCCAGGATTTGAACCAAACCATTCATAACCTTTTTCTTTTGTTTCAAAAGTTATTAATCGTTTATAGCCTTTATCAAGCAAAGCTGTAGCATTTGCAATTGTCTTGTCATCTTTACTATCAGTAGATTTTAAATAATCCAACACCATTGCATTCGGATACGAACTCATTGATGTTTGTTCAAAACAACCATAAGGCTCACGCAAAATTCCTTCAACACCTTTCATTAAATCATTTACCACATTTGGATATGCTGTGAAAGAAGCTTTTAACGAACCATTTACAACATTGCTCATTTCAAACGAAAATTCCTTTTCAATTTCTTGTCCTGAAAAAGAAGCATTCACAGGAAATCCTTTTGGTGCAATTTTTATTTTTTGAGTGAATGCATCGCCCAATCCACAGGACTTAAAGCTGATTGTAAAATCACCATAACCAATTTTATCCAACACTTTATAATCCAAATAAATTGTTTTTGCTTTACCCGGCATTATTGTTTGCACAGAAGGAATTTCAGAAATTATTTTTAATCCATCAGGAGATGAAATAGATAATATTCCGCCCAAAGGTTTATCGGTATTGTTTTTCAAGGTTAGCGGAATAGAAACATTATCTTCTGTTGCAACTTCAACTGGAATTTTTGTAGTCATTGCAAAAGGCAATTGAGTGAAAATATTTTTTTCTACTCTTCCAATTGTTCCATCACTTGCAATACCTTCTATTGTTGTACGAAATGAAGTAATATCATCTGAAGTATAAAATTCAATTGTTTTGGTTCCCGTTCTATCTATTTCTATTGCCGGATTCCAATAAATTGTATTACGAAAATCAGTACGCATTTCTACATTTTCATTTTTATCATAAATAGGTGTTGCAAATTCACGGGATCTGTAATAAACTATTTGTGCTTGTTCATCAAAATTTGCTTCTTTATCACCATCGGCAGCAGCATCAAAAGCAAATCGTTCAGCATGATTAACAATTTTTGCATTTGCTTTTAAAATTATATTTTGTGCTTCTTTTTTCTGTGCCACTTCATTTATTTTTTTTTCTGCATTCGCTTTTCTTTTAAAATTATCATCTTTATGTTGAAGCCCTTCTTTCAGTATTATATTTCTATTTGCATTTCCTACAATACCTGCTGCCATTGGAACTTTTTCTTCCATTGCCATTGCTTTGGTGGCTGTTTGAGGATAATTATTATACCCGTAATAATTATTGTTATACAAATACATCATTAAATTTTGATTATAATTTTGAACATATTGCGACTGCATTGCATAACCATTTGCACTATAAGCAAGTGTTACAGGAGAAGTCAAATCTATTTTATTAAAAATAAATTTTCCATTTTCATCCGTTTGATATTCTGCTCCGTTGTTAATTTTAATTTTTGCATTCGGAATTATTTTTCCAGTTGAAGCATCCACTACAGTTCCTGCAACAATTGCGCGCTCTGCCGAGTAAGCAACTGTAGGAATATTTTCAGTCATTATTTTTTCCCAAGAAAAGTGCCTCCATCCAGCAGTCATTAATAAATAATCTAATGCTTCATCGGCTTTCATTTCTTTCGCATCAAAATAAAAACAAGGCTCTTCTACTTTTTCTTTTATGTCTTGTTGTAATAAAAGTTGAGACAAAATATTTCCAGATTTATCATCTGCAAAAGAAAGAAATTGATCATTCACTACTGCAATAGAAAGACTTGCGGGCATTGGCATTCCTCGTTCATCTTTTACATTAATTGTCATTTTTACTTTTTCACGAGGCAAATATTTTTCTTTTTCTGTTTCTACAGAAATTGATAATTGTTTGTCTTTATTTACAAAAGCCAAACGCTCTGCACGTTCAATCGCTTTACTATCAAACAAGGTAATTTGCGCTACACCAATTGGAAAATTAGCAGTTGGAAAAACAATTTTGTTCGCACCCTTTTTTGCCTCTATTACGGTTGAATAATAAATTTTATTTCGAACCTGTGCAACTATTGCTAATTCTTCAGTTTCAGTAGTATTAATGGTTACTGTAACTTCTTTTTTAGTTGCCTCTATATTCATTACATAACCACGAGGCAAGGCTGTTGGAAGATTATATTTTTCTGAAATGTTTTCTGGCTTTGTAATTTTTACAAAATATTTTTCATCTGCTTGTGGCGTAATTTTAAATGCACCCATTCCTTGATGAAAGCTGCTAAATGAACCTATTTTACTACCTTTTTCTGTGAATACTTCTCCTTCAATATCAGCAGGTTTATCAAATTCATTTAATGCGCGAAATGCAACTTTACTTTCCAAACCATTTACCAAATCGCCACCTTCGGGAAACAATTGCAATTTTATTTTATTCAAAACAATTGGAATTGAACGTGAAATACTTTCTGTATTTCCATTATAATCAATCATTACATTTAATAAACCATCATTGGTTTTCAATTCTTTTGGCAAATTAAATTTTATATATTTTATTCCTTCTTCATCCGTTATATCAGTTTTTGTAATTATTTGTTTGCCATCTAAACTTGCAATAAATTTTACTGCATAATTGTTCAAAGGCTTGTTTTCATTGGTATTTAATTCCAATTTTGCAATCACTTCATCTCCTGCACCAAATGCTTTTCGTTCAAAATCCAATTTCATTTTTAAATTTGGAAGAACCACATCTTGCACTTGTAATTCTTTTTCAAATACATTATCAACACCTTCGTTTTTCATCCAATTGGTATATGCTCGCACTTTATAAATACCACCCAACGCAGCTGCATCTAATTTAAAATCGCCTGCTGCAACTCCATTTTTAGCAATAATTGTTATATTTTTTTCTACTGTTCCTTTAGGATTTAAAAATTCTATGTGAACAATATCGCTTTTCCCAGAAGCTTTCATTGTTGCGGCATCTCGCACATAAGCACTGAACCAAATATCATCGACTGGTTCATACATTGGCTTATCAAATTGTAAATACAATCTGTCTTCGGGCAACTGCTCGTTGTGTTTACTTAATTTGTTTTTTAATGAACGAATGAAATCATTTTCCATCATCATTTGATAATAGTTGTTTGGCGTAATAAATGCCAAAAGAGTAAGCACAGCAACACTTAGTGCAACTGTGCTCAACATTTTTAGAGAACGGTTTTTCTTTTTCATGGCTTTATGTTTTTACGGATTTTTAAATTGTTTTCTAATGAGATGTTCACATTTTAAAAATTCCATAAAGCGAAAAAAATAAATTTGAATTTATTAGTTTTACATCAAAATAAAAAAGATGAAATGCAAGGTTGATTTTTTAATTATAGGTTCTGGAATTGCTGGATTGAGCTATGCATTGAAAGTTGCAGAGCATGGAAAAGTGTGTATGATAACAAAAGCGAATGAAGATGAAAGCAATACAAAATATGCACAAGGCGGAATAGCAGCAGTAATGCACAGTCCCGATAGTTATGAAAAACATATTCAAGATACATTGATTGCAGGAGATGGTTTGTGTGATGAAGAAATAGTACGAATGGTTATAACTGAATCGACCGAACGCATTAATGAATTAATTGCTTGGGGTGCAAAATTTGATAAAACAGAAAGTGGTGAATACGATTTGGCAAAAGAAGGTGGACACTCGGAACACCGCATTCTTCATCATAAAGACAATACTGGTTTTGAAATTGAACGTGCACTTTTAGTAGCTGTTCACACACATAAAAATATTGAAATTTTAGACCATCATTTTGCAATTGATATTCTCACACAACATCATTTGGGAATTGATGTGAATAGCCGAACGCCTGATATTGATTGTTATGGCGCTTATGTTCTCAATTTGAGAACAAATAAAATTGAAACCATTCTTTCAAAAACAACATTGATGGCAACTGGCGGAGCAGGCAATGTTTACAGCACTACTACCAATCCAACCATTGCAACAGGCGATGGAGTAGCAATGGTTTATCGTGCAAAAGGAAAAGTGGAAGGAATGGAATTTTATCAATTTCATCCAACAGCTTTATTTAACCCAAATGAAAATCCTTCATTTCTTATATCTGAAGCTGTGCGAGGATTTGGTGGAATTTTAAAAACTATTGATGGTAAAGAATTTATGCAAAAATACGATGAGCGAAAATCACTTGCTCCTCGAGATATTGTTGCACGTGCAATTGACAACGAAATGAAAACTCGTGGAGATGACTATGTTTACTTGGATTGCAAACATTTAGATAAAGAAGAATTAGAAAAACATTTTCCAAATATTTATAAAAAATGTTTGAGTTTAGGAATTGATATGAAAACAGATTTTATTCCTGTAGTTCCTGCTGCGCACTATATGTGTGGCGGAATTAAAGTGGATAAAAAAGGAAATAGTAGCATCAATCATTTGTTTGCAGTAGGAGAATGTTCTTGCACAGGATTACACGGAGCAAATCGTTTGGCTTCTAATTCATTGTTGGAAGCAGTTGTATATGCTCATCATGCGGCTAACGAAGCGGTTTCGAAAATTAAAAATACTACTTACTGTGAAGCCATTCCCAATTGGGATGCCGAAGGAACTGCACATCCAGAAGAAATGATTTTGTTAATACAAAGTTTGAGAGAGGTACAAGCTATTATGACAAATTATGTTGGCATCGTTCGTTCGGATATTCGCTTACAACGTGCTTTTGATAGATTAGAAATTCTTTATAAAGAAAATGAAGCACTGTATTTAAAAACCACCATTTCTCCCAAATTATGTGAATTGAGAAATTTAATTAACGTAGCATACATTATTATTAAACATGCCCGAAAACGCAAAGAAAGCAGGGGTTTACATTATACGGTAAATTATCCGAGAGGAAAATAAAAAACGCTTCTAAAATTTTCAGAAGCGTTTTTTAACTTATTATTTAATAGACTATTTTAGTCATTCAACTTCAACACCGCCATAAATGCACTTTGTGGAATTTCTACACTTCCCACTTGACGCATTCGTTTTTTTCCTTCTTTTTGTTTTTCCAATAATTTTCGTTTACGAGAAATATCACCGCCATAACATTTTGCAGTAACATCTTTACGCATTGCTTTGATAGTTTCGCGTGAAATAATTTTTGCTCCAATAGCTGCTTGAATAGGTATTTCAAACTGTTGACGGGGAATTAATTCTTTTAATTTTTCGCACATTTTTTTTCCAAAATTATACGCATTGTCTCTGTGAATCAATGATGACAATGCATCCACAGGTTCTGCATTCAATAGAATATCCATCTTTACCAAATCACTCGCTCTGTAATCCAATGGAGAATAGTCAAACGAAGCATATCCTTTTGAAATTGTTTTTAATCGGTCGTAAAAATCAAATACAATTTCGCCCAAAGGCATTTCAAAAATCAATTCAACTCTGTCTGTTGTTAAATAATTTTGATTGGTTAAAATTCCTCGCTTACCAATGCAGAGGCTCATAATAGAACCAACAAATTCTGATTTGGTAATTACTTGTGCTTTTATATACGGTTCTTCTACTCTGTCTAACTTGCTTGGGTCGGGCAAATCGGAAGGATTGTTCACAATAATTTTTTCACCTTTTGAAGAAAAAGCATAATACGATACATTGGGAACAGTAGTAATTACAGTCATATTAAACTCTCGTTCCAAACGCTCTTGAATAATTTCCATGTGAAGCATTCCCAAAAATCCACAACGAAAACCAAAACCCAATGCTACCGATGATTCTGGTTCCCACGTTAATGATGCATCATTCAATTGAAGTTTTTCCATTGAATAACGTAGCTCTTCAAAATCCTCCGTATCTACTGGATAAATTCCTGCAAATACCATTGGTTTCACATCTTCAAACCCTTGTATTCCTTGTTCACAAGGGTTTTCAACACTTGTGATTGTGTCTCCAACTTTTACTTCTTTTGCTGCTTTTATTCCTGAAATAATATAACCAACATCACCTGTTTTTAAAATATTTTTTGGTTCTTGTTTTAATTTCAAAACACCTATCTCATCTGCATTATACTCCGCACCTGTGTTTACAAATTTCACACGCTCTCCTTTTTTCAAAACGCCATTTATAATTTTAAAATAAGCAATAATTCCTCTAAATGAATTAAAAACCGAATCAAATATTAATGCTTGTAAAGGTGCATCAGGATTACCTTTTGGAGCAGGAATTCTATCTACAATAGAAGCTAAAATTTCGTGAACACCAGCTCCTGTTTTTCCTGAAGCCGCTAAAATTTCTTCACGTTTACAACCTAATAAATCTACTATTTGGTCTTTTACAATTTCTGGTTCAGCACTTGGCAAATCTATTTTATTGAGAATAGGAATAATTTCTAAATCATTTTCCAACGCTAAATACAAATTAGAAATTGTTTGAGCTTGTATTCCCTGTGCAGCATCCACAATGAGCAAAGCGCCTTCGCAAGCGGCAATGGAACGCGATACTTCGTATGAAAAATCAACGTGCCCAGGTGTGTCAATTAAATTGAAAATATATTTTTTACCATTCAATTCATAATCCATTTGAATTGCATGGCTCTTTATAGTAATACCACGTTCTTTCTCCAAATCCATATCATCAAGCACTTGCGCTTGCATGTCTCGTTTGCTAATGGTATTGGTATATTCAAGCAAACGGTCGGCAAGTGTACTCTTTCCGTGATCGATGTGTGCAATGATGCAAAAATTTCTAATATTCTCCATTTCTATTTTCTTTCTTAAGGACTGCGAATTTACTAATAATCTACGATTTACCTAAATGCGATTTTTCAAATAATTATAAATTTGTTTTTTAATGAAGAGTACCGTTACTTTGCACCCGTTTTTAAAAAATATTTATGAAAGTAATTGACCACATTAATCAAGCGAAAGCAACTTTGTTTTCTGTTGAAATTTTGCCACCATTGAAAGGAAAAAGTATTCAATCTATTTTTGATGGCATTGATCCGTTGATGGAATTTAAACCTTCATTTGTGGATGTTACTTATCATCGCGAAGAATATTTATACAAAAAACGTGAAGGCGGATATTTAGAAAAAGTGAGTATTCGTAAGCGTCCTGGCACTGTTGGAATTTGTGCGGCAATTATGAATAAATATCACATTGATGCTGTGCCACATATTATTTGTGGTGGTTTTAGTAAAGAAGAAACTGAAAATGCGTTGATTGATTTACAATTTTTAGGCATTGATAATGTACTTGCTTTGCGTGGCGACTCTATAAAAAGCGAACCTGAATTTGTTCCAGAACCTAATGGACATGCATATTCTATTGATTTGGTAAAACAAATTGTGGAAATGAATGCTGGAAAATATATGGAAAATGATTTGGCAGATGTGGCACCAACAAATTTTTGCATTGGTATTGCTGGTTATCCCGAAAAACATTTTGAAGCTCCCAATATGATTTCGGATATGAAACATCTGAAAACCAAAATTGATGCGGGTGCAGAATACATTGTTACACAAATGTTTTTTGATAATGCAAGTTATTTTGAATATGTGAAAAAGTGCAAAGAACAAAATATACACGTTCCAATTATTCCTGGATTAAAAATTATTACATCAAAAAAACAAGCAACACTATTACCAAAAATATTTAAAATAGACGTACCTCAAGCATTACTCGAACAAATTGAAAAATGTAAAAATGATGAAGAAGCAAAAGAAGTTGGCATTGAATGGTGTATTCAACAATCAAAAGAATTGATTGAAGCAAAAGTTCCTTGCTTACATTATTACACAATGGGAAGTTCGGAAGTTACGCGAAGAGTAGCAAGTAAAGTGTTTTAAAATTGTTGCGTATTATATTTATCTTTGTAGTGAATTGAAAAATAAAAATTACATAATTTGCTTTCTACTTTTTGCTTTTGTAATGATGAGCAATGTGAGCATGTTTGCACAATGTGCAATGTGCAAAACTACTGCCGAAAGTGATTTAAAAAGTGGCGGTTCTATTGCCAATGGCTTAAATACGGGAATTTTATATTTAATGGCTTTGCCTTATCTTATTCTAATGTTTGGCGCTTATTTTTTTTTCAAGAAACCTATTGATGCGAAACTAAAAGTGTGGAAAGAAAAATATTTTCCAGCAAAACAAGCACACTAAAATTATTTTGCATCAAATAAGGCTTTCAATTCTGTAGCATCAGCAGGTTTCATTTTTCCAGCAAGAATTAAACTTAATTGTTTTCTACGCAAAGCACCATCAAATCTGCTTTTTTCTTCATCCGTTTCGGGAACAATTGGTGGAACAGGTAATGGAGAGCCATTTTGGTCAACAGCTACAAAAGTGTAAATAGCTTCGTTACATTTTTTCTTCTCACCTGTTACAGGATCTTCCACCCACACATCAATAAAAACTTCCATAGAAGTGCTAAATGCACGAGATACTTTTGCTTCGAGCGTTAATAAACTTGCGTGATTAATAGGCATATTAAACGACACATTATTTACCGATGCAGTTACAACCACACGTTTGCTATGCCTGTGAGCAGCAATAGATGATACAATATCCATCCATTGTAAAAGTTTTCCACCAAATAAATTTCCTAATGTATTTGTATCATTTGGCAATACCATTTGTGTTTGAATTGTCAATGAATCTTTGGGAGTTTTCGCTTTCATTCGTTTAATTTTTTTGCAAAGATAGGAGAAAGCTATTTATTAATTGGCTTGAAACATTTATTTTAACTTTGTGTTTTAATAGTAATCACATGGAAAATTTATACCGCTATATTTTATCGTTGCATATTATTTTTATAGTTACCTGGTTTGCAGGACTGTTCTACATTGTACGGCTTTTTATTTATCATACCGAAGCAGAACAAAAAGAAGAACCTGCAAAAAATATTTTACAAATTCAATATAAATTAATGGAAAAACGCCTGTGGTATGGTATCACTTGGCCCTCTATGATTTTGACAATTATTTTTGGTGGTTGGATGTTGTACTTAAATATTGGAATATTAGCCAATGCTTATTTTATTTTGAAACTTTGTTTTGTTGCGGCACTTGTGTTGTATCATTTAGAGTGTCATGTAATTTTCAAACAATTTAAAAATGATGTGATAAAACATTCTTCGTTCAAACTGCGTTTATGGAACGAAGTAGCAACTATTTTTTTAGTTGCTATTGTTTTTTTAATTATTCTAAAAAGCAATACAGGCTTTATTTGGGGAATGCTTGGAATGATAATTTTTTCTGCTACACTTTTATTGGCAATAAAAATTTATAAAAAAAGCAGGGAGAAAAAAACAGATAAATAATAGGATTATTTTTTCTTCTTGGGAATTTTATATCCTATCTGTGTTCGAGGCTTTGGGTTCTCTTGTTTTTCTAAAAGTTCATCCAAATATTGAAAAACCACTTCTATATTTTTAGTATTGTTATCTGTTTTTCTTTCTAATTTTTCTATTGCCAAACGTAATTCGGTGTTTTCAGTAAGCATCTGACGGATACGAGTAAAGGCGCGTATAATTTCTATGTTTACTTTTATTGCCCTATCGCTATTTAATACACTTGATAACATTGCAACACCTTGTTCCGTAAAACAATATGGGCTGTAACGCAGTCCCATTAAATCAGAATTGGAGGACGCAAATT
>JAYTXX010000015.1:0-14312 GCA_043742725.1 Bacteroidota bacterium
CTTGTGGATTGCGATTGCTTCCTGCAAAACTTCTATCCACAAAATCGGCACTTGGTAAATGCAAGTGTTCTTTAGAAATAGTTTTACAAGTATGATTTAATAAATCGTTGGCTGATGCGCCTAATAATTCTTCTATTTTTTTGTTTGCCATTGCTTTATAGTTGAATAATCGAAAATTAATTTTTAGGATGACAAAGCTAATAAATTTTATTAATTCAACTCACTTTATATTTATTAACTTTGGCACCCATGCGAAAATGGAAATCGAACAGTATTAATCTCATAAAAAAAATAGTTCTTCTATTGCTATTGTTTGATTTGTGCCGATTGATGTTTTACTTTTTCAATCACTCCTGTTTTTCCGATTTAAGTTTTAGTCAGCTTATTAAATTTTTGTTTTTTGGTCTTCGTTTCGATGTTTCTGCTATTGTTTTATCCAATTCTGTTTTCATCGTTTTGTATTTACTACCTTTTTCGTTTAGAGAAAATAAATGGTATCGCATTATTCTAAAATCGCTTTTTATAATTGTTAATAGCATTGCTCTGCTTGCTAATTGTATTGATTTGGTTTACTTCCAATTTACACTCAAACGCAGTACTTCTGATGTGTTACATTATTTAAGCGGAAATATGGGTAATGATTTGAAAAATCTTTTACCTGTTTTTGTGAAAGACTATTGGTATATATTTATTCTATGGATAGCTTTTACTTTTTCACTTGTTTATTTATACAACAAAACCGAAACGCAAGAAAAACTGGAATGGAAATTAAAAACATATATAAAACAATCGTTCATTTTAATTATAACAGTACTGGTTTCGTTAATTCTTTATCGCGGAGGATTTCAACTAAAACCAATAACAATAGTTGATGCGGGAGAATACAGCTCTTCTAAAAACGCTCCATTATTACTCAACACACCTTTTACAATTCTTAAAACATTGGATTTGCAAATCCTTGAACCAACTATTTTTTACAAAGATGAAGCTGCGCTAAAAAAATTATACAATCCATATCACAAAGGAAAAAAAGGACAATTCAAAAAACTAAATGTGTTTGTCATCATTCTGGAAAGTTTTTCAAAAGAATATGTTGGAGCAATTAACAATCGTGCTGTTGGTTACACACCATTTTTAGATTCATTGATTTCGCAAAGCTTAACATTTACAAATGCGTATGCAAATGGAAAAAAATCAATTGAAGGAATTCCAGCAATAACAGCCAGCATTCCCACTTGGATGAATGAAGCCTACATTACTTCGCCTTATGGTGGAAATCAAATTAATAGTTTGGCAAGTTTATTAAAAAAAGAAAATTATTACACAGCATTTTTTCACGGTGGCACAAATGGAACGATGGGTTTCGATGCCTTTGCACATTTTTCGGGATACGATAATTACTTTGGAAGGGCGGAATACAACAACGAAAAAGATTATGATGGCAATTGGGGAATTTGGGATGAAGAATTTTTGCAATACACCGCAAATACTATAAATCAAAAGCAACAACCATTTTTTGCAACAGTATTCACACTATCATCACATCATCCATTTGCTATTCCAGAAAAATATAAAAACAAGTTCAAAGAATCACCTTTGCCAATTGAAAGAAGTATTTTGTATGCTGATTATTCGCTAAAACAATTTTTTGAAACTGCAAAAAAAATGTCTTGGTTCAACAGCACACTTTTTGTGTTATGTGCCGACCATACAGGAACTTCAGGCGATATATTTTATTCAAATCAAGTAGGAAGTTTTACAATTCCAATTGTTTTTTATTTACCAAATAGTAATTTAAAAGGATTGAACGCAACAATTACAAATCAAATAGATATTATGCCTTCGGTGCTCGATTATTTGAATTATCCCAATTCGTATTTTGCTTTTGGACAAAGTGTTTTTGATACCATTTCAACGCACAAAGCCATCACATATAATTCGGGAACATTAGAACTGTTGGATAATAGTTACGTTTATCAATTTGATGGAGAAAAAGAAATTGCACTTTACAATTATAAAAAAGATAGTTTGATGAAAACCGATATTCGCTTTGCTGAAAAAAATATTTCAACTAAAATGGATAGTACAGCAAAAGCAATTTATCAAACCTATCAACAAAGTTTAATAAATAATAAAATGCACTAATTGGAAACAAAGAAAAAAATATGTTTCATTGTTAATCCAATTTCTGGAGTTGGAAAACAAAAAGTAATTGAAAAATTAGTTGAAGAACATCTCAATAAAACAATTTTTGATTACAAAATTGTTTACACCAATGCACCCAAACATGCAACAGAATTAGCCAAACAAGCAGTAAAAGATAATTTCAATATTGTTGTAGCGGTTGGTGGCGATGGTTCGGTAAATGAAGTTGCCAAAGGTTTGATTGGAACAAACACAGCAATGGCAATTATTCCAACTGGTTCTGGCAATGGACTTGCACGTCATTTGAAAATTCCATTGAATTTAATAAAAGCAATGCACCTCATTAACAATGGAAACCTCAAAGCCATTGATTCCATTCAATTTAATGACGAACAATTTGTGAACATTGCAGGAATTGGTTTTGATGCACACATTGGTTGGGAATTTTCAAAATATGGCAAGCGAGGATTTTCTTCTTATATAAAAGTAATTATGCGCGAATTTCCAAAATACAAAGCACAAGATTATGAACTTATAATTGACGGAAAATCATATTTCAAAAACGCATTTTTAATCAGCTTTGCAAATGGCTCACAATGGGGAAACAATGCTTACATTGCTCCATTAGCTGATGTTTCAGATGGACTTATGGATATTGCTATTTTAAAAAATGTAACTTTTATAAATTCACTTTCCATAGGTTATCGTCTGTTAAAAAAAACATTGCTCAATTCTTCCAACCTCGAAATAATAAAAGCAAAAGAGCTAATTGTGAAACAAAACAATACAATTGCTCATATTGATGGCGAACCTATTGAAGTAGGAAACTCCATAACGATAAAGGTAAATCCAAAGTCTTTAAAATTAGTTTTTTAGGGAACTATTTTTTTTCTGTTATTTTTTTGCATTCCTAAAATCATTTTTTTATATTTGTTCAAATTAATTTTACTTAAAATAAATAAACCAAATAATTAAATGCTATGAAAAAACAACTACTATTAAGTTTGAGCGTAGGAATTTGTCTTACAGCAAATGCACAAAGCCAAATGCATGCTGTGAAACAAAACACATCAAACAAAACAAACAAGATTGAAAAAACTTCTCCGAGTTTTTTTAGTGCTGCAACCAAAAAAAATAACAAGTTAAAAGGTCCTCAAAGTTCCTCAACAAGTAAACAAATGATTTCTAGTTCTTGGAATGCTTTTGGAATATTGGTTTCAGAATCAAACAATGTAACTGCAGATCAATCTTCAAACACGATTAATTTCACACATCGTATTAGCCAAGATTGGGCTCCAACAGGTGTAAACAGTGGATATGTTCAAAACACATTTTCTACTGATGGTGGTGTAACTTGGGATTCGTTATTAATTGTAGGAGACCAAAGTCAAGCTCACTTGTGTAGATACCCAAGTGGAGCTGTATTTAATCCGAATGGAACAACAAATCCAGACAGTGTATTCACAGTAGTTTCTGGTCCTTGGCATCCAGGTGCAAATTGGGCAGGCGATTATTTTGGAAGCATTCAACACGATGGAACAAACAACGATGTGTTATTTGAAGACAATACAGCTGCTCCATTCCAAGATTTTGTGAGAATTGGAATGCAAAGCGCTGGCAACAAAGTTGTTGTTACTGGTGGTCTTTATTTAGATGCTAATGGCGCAACTGCTGCTGCACAAGGTTATATGGGAGCTACTGTAAATTATGGTACATTTAATACTATTCAAAATAATTTTAATTGGACTGTTGATTCTATTATCCCAAATTTTTATGCAGATCCAACAGATGGTTCAAATTCAACATATACTGAAGCGCAACATGCTTGGTCAAAAGACGGTAGCATTGGTTATGTTGTATTTTTAGGAATAGATGCAAATGCAACTTGCGAAAATCAAGCATACCAACCATTGGTATGGAAAACCACAAACGGAGGAACAACATGGTTACAAATGCCTTTAACTGATTTTTCTGCAATTCCTTCAATTAACGCAAACCTTACTACTTGTACTGATGGAATTACTAAAAAAGCTTGGTTTAGTGCTTCTAGCGGTTGGGATGCAGTTTTAGATGCTAATGATAATTTACATATTGTTAGTATTATAAAAAGTGGTTCATCAACAGCTTTAGATTCTTTGGGTTATACTTGGGATCGTGCAGATGGTATTTCATACATATATGATACATATACTTCAGCTACTGGTTGGAATGCTATTTTGTTAGATTCATTAAAATCAATTACTGCTGATGCTTCATCTCCATTTTTTGATACAAACGGTTCTATAACTGTAGATGCACGTATTCAAGCAAGTAAAACAGAAGATGGAAAACAGTTATTCTATTTCTGGATGGATTCTGATCCAACTTCTGTAGGTGGGGAAAATGCAGTTCCAGATATTTTTGGAAAAGGATTGAATACTACTAACAATAAATTAACTGCTACTATCCAATTTACTACAGATCATGCTAACTATTATTTATATGCTTCTAGCACAGCTTTAGAAAGTGGAAGTAATTTTAGTATTCCGGCAACAGTATCAGATTCTCGTGGTGGAACAGGAGATACAGAATCTACATTTAATCACTTTTATGTATCTGGCATCAGTTTCACAAACACAGATTTTATAGTACCTGTTCCTGCTTCAACAGAAGTTGCTTTTGGAACTGCTCCTTCTTGTGGAATAAATGGAATTGATGAGAACCAAAATTCTTTCTCTGTTTCTCAAAACTATCCAAATCCATTTAACAAATCAACAGCAATTAATATAAGCTTAAAAACTTCAGAAAATGTTTCAGTAGAAATATTCAATACTGTTGGACAAAAAGTTTATACAACTGCTAGCGAAAAATTAGGAATTGGAACTCATACTTTCAATATTGATGGTACTAAATTAACTTCTGGAGTATATTTTTATACTGTAAGAGTTGGTAACAACAAAGTAACGAACAGAATGATTGTTCAGTAAATAAAACAATTAAAAAAAAGAACTCCGAGCGAAACTGCTCGGAGTTTTTTTTGTTAATTTTTTTTGTTATAGCTTTGTGGCAAAACAAAAATATGATTCGAAAAATAATTGCAATCGTTATTGGTTTAATAGCAAGTTTTATTGTTATTGAATTAATAGAATCTATTGGATATACTATTTATCCTATTCCAGAAGGAATTGATATAAGAAATATAGAAGCACTTAAAACATACATTTCCAATGCTCCAACCAATGTATTTCTAATTATTATTTTAGGATACGCAATTGGTTCATTCGTTGGAGGTTTTGTTTCAGCTTGGATTACAAAAGAAGAAAAAATAAAAACAGCAACAACACTTGGCGGAATATTAATGGGAATTGGAGCAATAAATTTATTTACAATTCCTCATCCAATTTGGGTTATCGTTGTTGCGCTACTCGTATTTATTCCATTTTCCTATTTTGGTGGAAAGCTTGGAATAAAAATATCCGAAAAAAAATCATAATTCTTTTCGGATATTTTCAATAAAATTTTAATCTACTAATAAGGATGAACCCAAGGAATATTTGCTTCTTTCGGCTGTATGCTTAATACTGGAATTTTTGAATGATTTACAATTTGTTGAGCATACGTTCCCATTAATCGTCCTGTAATATTTTCATCCTGATCAGTCATAATTACAATCAAATCCACATTAGCTGTATTTGCATATTCATTTGTCATTTGAGCTTGATTAGTTCCCATCACAGTTTTTCGTGTGAAAGACAAATTACATTTTTTCACATACTCTTCTATTTGGTCTAATTTTATTTCAAACTTTTTGCGTTCCATTTCATCATTAGAATCAACCAAACCAACAATATGGATTTTTGATGCAAAATGTTTTGCCAATACAATTACTTGATTTATTTTTTGACGGGAATGTAACGAATCATCTATTGGTAAAAGAATGTCTTTGAAACCTAATTTTTTTGCGTGCGATTGAACAGTAATTACAGGACAAGTTGATTGTGTAACAACTTTGTAGGCATTGCTTCCAATAAAAAATTCTTCAAAACCCGATACACCATGAGTTCCCATTACAACTAGATCTATACTGTATTCTTTTGAAACATCAATAATTTCATTAAAAATATTTCCATCAGCTGCTACACAAGTTGATTTTACTCCATATTTAGAACGAATTTCATCTGCTATGTTTTCCAATTTGCGTTCAACCAAATTCATAAAATCTTCTGGTGCAGAAATTTTTAGTTCTGGTGCAACAATGCTAAATGTTTCCCAATGTTTTTCCACCACATGCAATAATACCAATTCGGCTTTAAAAATTTGTGCAGTAAAAGCTGCGTGTTCAATAGCAAGAGAAGCTGTTTCAGAAAAATCAATTGGTATTAGAATTTTTTCAATTTTAAATGGATTCATAGTTTATAGTATTAAATTTAGTTCTTAATAAGGATTAGTAAAAGTTGTAGTATCTTTTTTCTGCACTGGGCGAATACTCAACACTGGAATTTTTGAATGATTAATAATTTCTTGTGCCGATGAGCCAATAAAATATTTTGTAAAATCTACTTCTTGTTGTGTCATTATCATTATCAAATCAGCTTCTACTTTTTCGGCATATTCCAATACATTTTGCGCAAATGTTTCTTCTCCTTTTATTCCTTTTATTATTTCTGCCGAACATTCTACTCCTTCTTTTTCAAGAAATGTTTTTACTTGTCCTAATTGACGAGTAAGACGATTTACAATAAATTCATCTGTTGTAAATAAAACTGAAACAACTCGCACAATTGAACCGTGAAATAATTTTGAAAGTTCTATTGCCTTTCCTACTTTTTCACGCGTTTCTTTTGATAAATCAAGTGGCAAAACAATTACTTTACAACCACTACGATGATGCTTTCCTTTAATTGTTATTACAGGAATAGATGATTCTCTAACCACACGCAAAGTATTTGAACCAATAAATCGTTTTTTTAAACCTCCATCACCATTCGTTCCCATAACAATAAACGTAGCATTTATAAGTTCCGAAACTTCTATAATTTTATCATAAATACTACCTTTTGCTATCAATGTATTTACAACTATTTTATTTTTTTTCTGTGTATCAATAGCCAATGTATCCAACTGTTGTTGAATATTTTTTTTCATATCATCGTGCTGCTCTTTCGAAAAATACTTGACAAACATCCCTTCCTCTTCAATCACATGTAACAATGTAATTTCTGCATTATATTCTCTAGCTAAATTGTAGGATTGCTCTAATGCAATCAGCGATTGTTTGGAAAAATCTATTGGAACTAAAATTTTATTAGTAGATTGAATCATATATTTTAAATACTTTTGAAACTTAATTTACAAAATAAACTATTAATTTGATATTTAACAAATTTAAAAATCATTTAGCTAAAAAACATGAGCAACATCATACCCGAAACAGAACTTATTTTAAATCCTAACGGAAGTGTTTATCATTTACAATTGCTACCAGAACATATTGCTGACAATATTATTATTGTTGGCGATCAAGGAAGAGTAGAAACAGTATCAAACTTTTTTGATACTGTTGATTTCAAAGTTCAAAACCGTGAATTTGTTACACATTCGGGAACGTATAAAGGTAAACCAATTATGGTAATATCATCGGGAATTGGTACTGATAATATTGATATTTTAATAAATGAACTGGATGCGGCTGTAAACATTGACTTAAAAACACGTACCATTAAAAAAGAAAAAAGAAGTTTAAACATTGTACGAATTGGTACTTCAGGCGCATTGCAACAAGATATTGCTGTGGATAGTTTTGTAGTATCTTCTCACGGTTTGGGTTTCGATGGTTTGTTGAATTATTATTTAGATTTGCCATCTATCAATGATAATGAGGTTTCTGAAGCATTTATTAAGCAAACCAATTGGAATAAAAATTTACCTTATCCTTATGCTATAAAAGGTTCGGAAACATTGATTGAAAAAATTGGTTTTGACCAACTAAAAGGAATTACTGCCACCGCTCCCGGATTTTATGGTCCTCAAGGACGAAAATTGCGCTTAACTCCTTGGGTTGAAGATTTCAATCAACAATTAACCGATTTTAAACTCAACCAACATCGCATTACCAACTTTGAAATGGAAACTTCTGCGCTCTATGGTTTGGGTGCATTGCTTGGTCATCAAACCTGCACTGTTTGTGCTATTATAGCCAATCGTGTTGCTAAGCAATATAGCAAAAATTATCACCTTGCTATTGAGAATTTAATTCAACTTGTGTTAGAGAGATTAACAAAGTAAGGTTGAAATCTTATTTGAAATAGCGAATATTCCAGCAAACACTCCTCTATTTTTGTGCTGTTAGATAAAATCTACATGAACAAAAAAGAAATTAATGCGCTTATAAGTTTACTTGACGACCCTGATGAAACAGTGTTTAAGCAAGTAAGCATGAAGTTTTTATCACTCGGACAAGAAATAATTCCTGTGCTGGAAGATGCTTGGGAACACTCATTTGATACGATTATTCAAAATCGTATTGAAAATATTATTCATCAAATTCAGTTTGATTTAATAAAAGATGAATTAAAAGAATGGATGCTTCCAGAAAATCAAAACCTGTTGGAAGGCTCATTAATAATAGCAAAATACCAATATCCTGATATTGACATTATAAAAATAAAAAAACAAATTGAGCAAATAAAACAAGATGTTTGGCTTGAATTGAATGATGAATTAACAGCACTTGAAAAAGTAAAAATTATCAATCATATTTTATTTGATGTACATAATTTTAGTGGCAACACAACCAATTATCACGCACCACAAAATTCATATATTAACAATGTGTTGGAAAGCAAAAAAGGAAATCCGCTTTTACTTTCTATTATTTACACCATTATTGCACAAGCGCTTGAAATTCCTATCTATGGCGTAAACCTGCCAGAACATTTTATACTTTGTTATACAAATGCTGACCACGAAATTTTGCCAGAAATTATAAACGACAGCAAAAGCAATGTATTATTTTACATCAATCCATTTAGCAAAGGTGCTGTGTTTGGGCGAAAAGAAATTGATGCTTTTTTAAAACAATTGAAATTAGAACCATTGGAAATGTTTTACGAACAATGTTCTAATTTAGAAATCATAAAACGATTGTTACGAAACTTGGTTGCGTCCTATGAAAAATTAGGCTACCCAGATAAAAGCAAAGAATTGAAAGAATTATTGGAGACGCTTAACTAAAAAGGTTTTCAATGAATTTAATTAAAAACACTTTATTCAAATTTATTCCAAGTGATTATTTTTCTAAAAAATATCCAGTATCTGTAAAAGGTATTGTTTCTGTGAATGGAAAAATAATTCTTTTGAAAAATGAGCGAGAAGAATGGGAATTACCTGGTGGAAAAATTGAAAAGAATGAAACCGCAGAACAATGTACAATTAGAGAAATAAAAGAAGAGTTAAACATTGATGTGCAAATTGACTCTATAGTAGATGTTTGGCTGTATTCTGTTTTAAATAAAGTTAATGTGTTGATTGTAACTTATCTGTGTAATCCTTTAAAAATAGACATCTCAAAGATTAAAATTAGTAACGAACATAAAGAACTTGGATTTTTTTTACCTAATGAAATTGAGCAATTAAATATGCCCGATGGCTATAAAACTTCTATTAAAAAAGCATTAAAAAAAATTTCAATTGAGTAATTTTATCTCCCATCATTTCCTTCAATAAAAATATTTTGCTCAATAAAAAATAAATCAGTAGCTATTTTAAAATCTTCTGGTTTCAAATCAAATAAATTTATTGCTTGTTGTTTTCCTGCTATTGGAGAAATAAAATTGTATTTGTTTTTTTCGGTAGTAACCTTTACAGGCATTGTAAATTCTGAACGATTGAGTTCTTCATCAAAATCGCTATCGGATTTTTTAAATCCAAAATAATATTCTGCTTTCCAATCCATAAAATCTTTGTAGAGCGTTACATACAAAGTTGGAATAGCCGTATGACGCAAATAAATATCAAAAACAGTAGAAAAATTAATTCCCGATTTTTCTGAAATATAATCTTCAATGTCTTTTGAATTAATAGTTTGATAAGCAAATGTTTCTTGAATTCCTTTTATTATTTCAAAAAATTTATTGTCATCATCAATAATACTTCTAATGGTATGCAGCAACAAAGCACCTTTGGGGTACATATCACCCGAACCTTCATTATTCACTTTATATTTTCCAATAATTGGTTCATCATTAGAAACTTGTTTTTTTTCGGAATTAATATATTCCAAATAAGCCGAGTGTCCGTACAAATATTCGATATACAATGCTTCGGCATAGGTTCCAAAACCTTCGTGAATCCACATATCAGCAATATCATTGGTAGTAATTGCATTTCCCCACCACTCGTGTGCCGATTCGTGAATGATGATATAATCAAAGCTATAGCCAGCTCCAGACCTATCGTATCCTAAATATCCATTCTTATATTTATTGCCATACGCCACACAACTTTGATGTTCCATTCCAAGATAGGGAGCTTCCACAAGCTTGTATCCATCTCGAATAAAAGGATACTGACCAAAATAATTGTAGTATGCATTCATCATTGGTTTTACTTGAGCAAATTGTTTTTCTGCTTTTTCATAATTGTAAGCCAACACATAATAATCCAATGTAAGCGAATCTTTGTAAGATGAATTTAAATAAATATCGCTTAAATGCTTGTATTTGGCTATGTTCAGCGTTACATCATAATTATTGATTGGATATGAAACATACCACTCATATTTTTCGGAACCATCATTTAAAATTGTTTTTCGTTTCAATCTTCCATTTGAAACTTCTGTTAAACCAGCTGGAACAGTAACCCGAATAAGCATTTCGTCAGGTTCATCACTTTGATGATCTTTGCAGGGCCACCACAAACTTGCTCCTGTTCCTTGACAAGAAACGCCAACAAATGGATTTTCATCTTTGTCTTTGCTCCAAGAAAAGCCGCCATCCCAAGGTGCATTTTTTGCTACTTGAGGATTTCCAGAATAATAAATTTTTAAAAATGAAACTGTTTCTTTTGCCATTGTGTCGGGAAACTCAACAAATACAGCATTATACAAACGAGTATATTTCAATTTTAAATCTTTAAATTCAATTTTATCAATCTTCATATTTGCAAACAAATCAATTTGCAATTTTTTGAAATTACTTTTCGCTACAAATTTTATAGTATTACTTCCCGAAATAAATTTTTTATCAATATCTACTTTTATATCCAAATCGTATCGAAGTACATCGTAGCAAGAACGAAGCGGAGAAAGCGTTCCTCGCAATGAATCGGCTTTTGAGAATTTTTTATGCAAACCAAAATCAAGTTGTGCGAAACTTGTTGCACAAAAAAATAAAAACAGAGATGATAAAATTATTTTTTTCATTTTATTTACAATTAAAAATTCGTTTACTCATAGCTGTTCCATCGCCCATTACTTCTGCCCTTTTATAATCTTCACAAGCTTTATCTTTTTTGTTTTGTAACAAAAATAAATCACCACGAGCAATTAATGCTTTTATGTTAGCAGGATTTATTTCAATCGCCTTTGAATAATCTTCAATAGCGCCTTCATAATCTTTTGTTGCATTTCGCAATATTGCGCGCTTTTCTAACAAAACAATATCATTCGGATTTATTGTTAATGCTCTTGTTAAATCGGACAAAGCACCTATTACATCATTTTTTGAAGCACGTGCCACTGCTCTTTGATGATAAGCATCTACAGCTTTGGGATTAATTTCAATTGCTCTGTTATAATCTTTCAACGCATCTAAATATTTTCCTAAATAATCATTTGCATTGCCTCGTTGAATATAGGCTTGCCAATAATCTGCTTTTATTTTTATTGCACTATTACAATCATTTACTACTTCTTCATATTTTTTTAAATCAAACTCCGCAAGTGCTTTTGTGTAATATGCCAATGCGTTTTCTGTGTTTATTAAAATTGCTTTTTCGCAATCTTCAACAGCACCACTATCATCGCCTAATTCATCTCTAATAGCAGCTCTATCAATAAGCGCATTAAAATCGTTTGGCTCCAACTCCAAACCTTTATCATAATCTTTCAAAGCATTTTTTTTATCATTCATTTGTTTGTATTCAATTGCTCTGTTGAAAAATGCTTCCGATAAATTTGGAGAAATAGCAATCAATTTTGTAAGCGTTACAATTGCCATCGAATCATTGCCAATAGTTTTGTACGAAAATGCTTTATTAATGTATGCCCTGCTGTAGTTAGGTTTTAGACTTATTGCTTTATCAAAATCCATTAATGCTACATCGTATTTTTTTTGCAAACTATATAAATATCCACGATTATTATAAATTTCAGCCATTTTAGGATTGAGTGCTAACACTTTGTTATAATCAATCAATGCTTCGTCATATTTTTCGAGCTGACTATATACCAATGCTCTATTGTAATAGCCACTAATGTTTTGGGGTTGTTCCAAAATTAATTGATTAAATTTTAATAATGCTTCGTTGTATTTTTTATTCGAAAGCAATTCAACACCTTCTTTCAATAGCTTGTTAGTAGCAGTTTGAGCAGAAACAGAAAAAATACAACAATGAACTAAAAGTGCTAAAAATATATTTTTCATTCTTTCCGATTAACGTATTTTATGAATGTAAAACTACCAATTTTATTTATTCTTGTTAATTAAAATTTATAATCAATACCTTTAAATACTTATCTGTATTGATTTTAAAAAATATTTTATGGATATACAATATTTTAAAACTAACTGCGTTTACCTATAAATCAAAACAAAAAATGAATGAATAAAACCTTTACTCAAAAAAAAATTAGTACACCTATTGAACCAAAAATGAATGATGAATTTGATAATGAAAAAGACTTTTCTCTTGAAATAGAAAGTAGCATTATCAATAACATTCTAAACTACTCAAAAGCTTTGAGTATAAAAAAATCGAAAAGCATGAAACACTTTGAAATGGTTCTAAATTAAAATGTGTGTTTAGTTTGGAAAGCATCTTGCAATTATTTTGCAGGATGCTTTTTTTATTTCAGCAACTCTTCTATTCGGCTTATTGCAGCTTGATTTTCGGGAAGTTTAATAGATTCTAATACTTTTCTTTTTTCTCTATTTGTGAGATGCCAACTCAAAGAAATGCGGTCGTTTTTTTCGTTACGCAATTGCAAATCAATAATTTCAATTGGCGCTTTGCACCACAAATCTGCCATTTGTATTTGTTGATTTTGATTAAAATCTTGTACCTGAAATAAATTGCCATAAAAACTTCCCATTGGTCTTGCCAAAGCTTGTCCAAGTGTTTGCGAAGGATTATCATCTATCTGAATATTTTTATGTCTATCACGAATTTGCACAATCACAATTCCACTTGTATTTTGTGCAATCCAATCATTAAATGTTTTTATAAAACGCAAACAAGTTTCTAATCCATAATTATCTCGCAATCCTGCATCTTCAATTTCTATACGTGGTTCACTTGGCAACGAAACAATTGGAGAGATGTAAGGAAATGTTGCACTCATTCTTAAAACACTTGTAAATAAAATTTTTTCAGCATTTTGTGCTTTAAAAAAACGAGAATATTCAACCGCATCAAATAACTTGCTATAACTTGTTTTAGTTGTTCTTGCGTTTTGTGTTAAGTACGAAACTCCTTGTGATGAAATAATTAATTTTCTTCCGTCATTTACTATTGACGGGGAAAATACCATCATTGGAATTTCTGCATTTGCTTCTGGCAATTGATAATCATGCAATCGTTTATCAAAAACATTGTTGGTATTTTCTTCCAATTTTTGTTCAAAAGCATAACCTCTATCATAGGAATATTTGTTGTTGTCAATCATAAAACTTCTGATAGGAAAAAGCCATTCGCTTGTAGCAATCGTAAACGTAATAGGGTTAAGAATATCTTTTGAAATATTTGTTAAATGAAAAGGTTGATAATAGCTATTGATTTTTTTCTGTTCTTTCAGCAAATACAATTCGCGCAAATAAGCCGCACCAACCATTCCACCCGATGAACCTGTAATCAATTGTATTTGACTCAATAGTTTTCCTTTTGATAAACTATCGGCTACTTGCATTGTGTAAAACGTAAAAAGTGAAGAGCGCAAACCACCACCACTTGTATTGATAAAAAATAATTTT
>JAYTXX010000016.1:0-9871 GCA_043742725.1 Bacteroidota bacterium
TAATCAGCTTGTATCAAGTACTGATGATGCTTTTCTATTGCTCGACTTTTTTAAAGAAGGCGAAGCAACTGAAAAAGATGTGGATGTACAGTTTTATTCAACACTTAAATTGCTCGAAGACATAGAATTTAAAAATATGTTGAGCGGACAAGAAGATGTGTTGAGTTGTGTAATACAAATTAATTCTGGTGCTGGCGGCACCGAAAGTTGCGATTGGGCAGCAATGCTGATGCGTATGTACAAAATGTGGGCAGAAAAAAATGGCTACAAAATAAAAGAAGTGGATTTGCAAGATGGTGATGTAGCAGGAATAAAATCGGTAACATTTGAAGTAGAAGGTGATTATGCTTTTGGTTATTTAAAAGGCGAAAATGGTGTACACCGCTTGGTGCGCATTTCTCCGTTTGATGCTAATGCCAAACGACACACCTCATTTGCTTCTGTTTATGCCTATCCATTAATTGATGATTCTATTGAAATAGAAATAAATCCAGCAGATATTGAATGGGATACATTTCGTTCGGGTGGGGCTGGCGGACAAAATGTAAACAAAGTAGAAACAGCAGTACGACTGCATCATAAGCCATCGGGCATTATAATCAAAAATCAACAATCGCGTTCGCAGTTTGAAAATAAAGACAATGCAATTAAACTATTAAAGTCGCAATTGTTTGAAATAGAAATGCGTAAAAAGCGCGAAGCTATTGATGTTATAGAAGGAAACAAAAAGAAAATTGAATGGGGTTCGCAAATTCGCAACTATGTTTTTCATCCTTATAAATTGGTAAAAGATATTCGTACAGGCTACGAAACATCGAATGTTCAAGCAGTGATGGATGGTGATTTGAACGATTTTATAAAAGCATATTTAATGGAATTTTAAAAAACTAAATACATAACCCCTCTCCTTTATCCTCTCCCCAAAAGGGAAAGGGCGTTATTTTAAAAATAGAAATTTAAAAAATGAAAAAAACAAATAGTAAAACAACAATAGCTCCCTCTCCTTCGGAGATGGCTGGGGTGAGGCTCTATCACAACACGCGTTGCTCCAAAAGCCGAGAAGCATGTAGCATTTTACAAGAAAAAAATATAGCATTTGAAACTATTGAATATTTGAAAACACCTCCAACAGAAAAAGAAATAAAAAATTTGCTGAAAATGCTTGGAATAAAAGCCGAAGAACTGGTAAGAAAAAGTGAAACATTGTACAAAGAAAAATACAAAGACAAAAAAATATCAGAAACCAAATGGATAAAAATACTTGCAAAAAATCCTGTGCTTATTGAACGACCAATTATTGTAAAAGGAAACAAAGCAATTATTGGACGTCCACCAGAAAAGGTGCTTGAATTAATTTAAAAAATAATTTTTTTGTTAGTTCTCAAATTGAGAACTATTTTATATCTTTGTTTCAATTAACAATTCGTTTTAGGCATATTACATCAAATGCACACCATAAGCAGACCTGTACTCATTGCATTTTGGCAAAAACACAAAGAAGCAGAAATACCACTTCGTGTTTGGTTCAAAAAAGTAGAACAGGCAAAATGGAAAAACATAAATGAATTAAAAAATGATTTTCCTTCTGCTGATTATGTTGGAAACAACAGAATAGTTTTTGATATTAAAGGGAATAAATATCGTGTAATTGTTCTTGTTTTTTTTGATGGACAAAAAATATTTATTCGTTTTGTAGGAACACATGCTGAATATGATAAAATTGATGCAAAAACAATATAAAAAAACTGACCAATGAAAACGATAAAACCAATACGTACAAAAAGTGATTATAAAAATGCTATCAAAAGAATTGATGAGTTAATTGGTATGAATCCCAAAAAAGGAACAGCAATATACGATGAGTTAGATGTGCTCGGAACGCTTGTGTCTGCTTATGAAGATGTTTATTATCCAATTGATGCACCAAATCCTGTTGAGGCAGTGAAATATGCAATGGAAGAACAAGGACTAAAATCAAAAGATTTAATTCCTTATTTTGGTAGCAAAGGAATTGTATCCGAATTCTTAAATCACAAACGAAGTTTATCAACTCGCTCCATTAAAGCATTACACGATGGACTTGGTTTGCCTTATGAATTATTATTTGCATCATAAGGATAAACATCATATCAATAAAAAATAAATAAATCTTACATTTGAAATCACATTTATAAATAAATACAATTATGGAATACAGAATTGAAAAAGACCCAATGGGCGAGGTAAAAGTGCCTGCTGATAAATATTGGGGCGCACAAACAGAGCGTTCAAGAAATAATTTTAAAATTGGTCCAGAAGCATCGATGCCAAAAGAAATTATTTATGCTTTTGGTTATTTGAAAAAAGCAGCTGCAATGGCAAATCACGAGTTAGGAGTTTTAGCAGCTGATAAAAAAGACTTGATTGCAAAAACGTGTGATGAAATTATTGCTGGAAAATTAGACAGTGAATTTCCTTTGGTAATATGGCAAACAGGTTCGGGAACACAATCAAATATGAATGTGAACGAAGTAGTTTCTAATCGTGCTCATGTATTGCAAGGAAATAAATTAGGAGAAGGGAAAACATTTATTCATCCGAATGATGATGTGAATAAATCGCAATCATCAAACGATACTTATCCAACTGCCATGCATATTGCAGCTTACAAACAAGTGGTAGATATTACTATTCCAGGAATGGAAAAATTGAAAAACACATTACAAAAAAAATCAGACGACTTTAAAAGCATTGTAAAAACAGGGCGAACACATTTTATGGATGCTACTCCACTTACACTTGGTCAAGAATTTGGTGGCTATGCACAACAAGCTACAAATAGTATTCGTGCAATTAAAAATGCGCTAGAAATGGTTCGTGAATTGGCGTTGGGCGGAACAGCAGTTGGCACAGGATTAAATACTCCAAAAGGATATGATGTGTTAGTTGCAAAAAAAATTGCAGAACTTACAGGATTACCTTTTGTAACTGCACCTAATAAATTTGAAGCATTAGCCGCACACGATGCAATGGTTGAATTATCAGGCGCTTTGAAAAGAAGTGCAGTTGCATTAATGAAAATTGCAAATGATATTCGTATGTTGAGTTCTGGTCCACGCAGTGGAATTGGCGAAATTAGTATTCCTGACAATGAACCAGGTTCATCTATCATGCCAGGAAAAGTAAATCCAACTCAACCAGAAGCATTGACAATGGTTTGCGCACAAGTGATAGGAAATGATGTTGCAGTTTCTATTGGAGGAATGAATGGTCATTTTGAATTAAATGTTTTTAAACCGTTAATCGCTTCTAATGTATTGCAATCAGCACGATTGATTGGTGATGCTTGTGTTTCATTCAACGATAATTGCGCGGCAGGTATTGAACCAAACTTGCCAATTATCAAACGTCATTTAGAAAATTCGTTGATGTTGGTAACAGCATTAAACACTCACATTGGTTATGAAAATGCGGCAAAAATTGCAAAAAAAGCGCACAAAGAAAATAAAACATTGCGTGAAGCGGCAATAGAATTAGGTCTTTTAACTAATGAGCAATTTGATGCTTGGGTAAAACCTGAAGATATGTGTGGCGCTATGAAATAAAAAATTATTAATTTAAAATCATCCCCGTAATTTTATTTTTAAAATTTTGAAAAAAATAATTTCGCTCATTTGCTTAATCATATTAAGTTTTTTTGCTACAACAAAACTCTCAGCACAGAAAGATACCGTGATTAATGGTATGCATTATAAACTTGTAAAGCCTGCACCAGCCGAATATTCAAAAAATCATAAAAGATTAATTCCTCTTGATAGTGAGTTTGTGCGCGACAACAAAAGATTTAGGTATTACAACAAATGGTTTTCTGGCGGTTACGGTGTGCAACAAAACACTACCGAAGATGGGAAATTAGGAAAAATTTTGGGAGCTGATTTGAATTTTCATATCAAACGAAATTATTTTCAAACGGGCTTAATGCTCACCAGTCCTGAAATAAAATTTAGCGGAGGGTTTTCTAATTATCAAGCTCACATAGGATATGGTTTGCGCTACGAAGATAAAGATGTGCATTTTTCGGGATTTATTGGCGCTTCTTATTCTATGGGTTACAAAAGCACTCAAATAGATTCCATTACATTTTATAGACGTGATTATAACCAAGCAGGTATATATACAGAATTGGAAATTATCAAAAAAATTGCTTACGATGTTGGACTTGGTGCAAGTATATTTGCCGACTGGAATCAAGAACAAACCTTGGTTGGAATTCGTGCAATACTATATTTTTCGGGTTCTTACAGAGGTTTGAAAAACAAGCCGTATCAGAGTGAATAAAAAATTTAAACAAATTTTTCGCCTTTTTTAAGCTTCACATCATTTACAAAAGTTCGTATTTGTTGTTCATCTTCTTTTTTGCAAATAAGCAATATTCCATCTGATTCCACAACAATGTAATCGTCCAAGCCTTGCATAATTACCAGCTTATCTTTTGGAACATTCACAATACAGTTTTTGGAATTATATAACATCACATTTTTTCCAACAACTGCATTTTTATGATCGTCTTGCTTAACGTGATCATACAACGAACCCCACGTTCCCAAATCGCTCCAACCAATAATAGATGAACGCACATAAACATTTTCGGCTTTTTCCATAATGGCATAATCAATGGAAATATTTTTGCAATTGCTATATACTTTGCTAATAAAATCAAGTTCTTTAGGTGTATTGTAAACTTCGTTTCCTTCTTTGAAAAGCGAATCCAATTCTGGAGAATATTTTTCAAATGCGTTGATAACACTTTTTACACTCCACACAAAGATGCCTGAATTCCAAAGGAAATCGCCACTTTGCAAAAAGAATTTTGCCATTTCCAAATCTGGTTTTTCGGTAAATGTTTTTACTCTTTTAATACGTTTATCTTTTTCAGTTTTTGCTAATTCTACAAATTGAATATAGCCATAACCCGTATCCGGTCGGCTTGGGCGAATACCCAACGTAACTAAACAATCTTCGGAAGCTGCTTTTTTGTAACACGATTTTATTGCTTTCACAAATGTATCTTCCTTGGTTATCAAATGATCGGATGGTGCAATAACAGTTAATGCATCCGGATTGAGTTGTGCTATTTTGTAGCAAGCATAAGCCACACAAGGCGCAGTATTTTTTCTCGCTGGTTCGCTTAAAATATTTTGATGTGGAATATTTTTTAATTGTTCTTTTACTAAATCAATGTAAGAATCATTGGTAACAATAAAAATATTTTCTTTTGGGCAAAGTCGCAAAAAACGATTATAGGTTTGTTGCAATAATGTTTGCCCTGTTCCTAAAATATCCATAAATTGTTTTGGATGTGCTGTTCTGCTCATAGGCCAAAAACGGCTTCCAATGCCGCCTGCCATTATCACACAATAATTATTTTTCATATTCTATTTTTAATTTTTAAATAAATTACCAATGTTATTTATGATAATTTTTTCAAAGCCATTCTTAAATTTTCAATCACCGAATTTACATCTTCTAATTTACAAGTGCCGACAGACAGGCGATACCAGCTTGAATCAACCGATGAACCAAAAGCATAAAATGGAACGATAGCAACTTTTGCTTCATCCAAAATGTATTTTGTTACATCTTGTGTACTTGCTAAAATTTTTCCTTCAGCAGTTTTTTGTCCGTGCAACGAAAACTGAACTGTTAGATAAATTGCAGCTTCTGGAGCTATTGCATCTACTTTAAATCCATCTGCTTTTAAACTCTGAAATCCATTGTAAAAACCAACAAGCCTATCATTTATTTTTGATTTTATATCAATTAAAAATTTATCGTAATTCGCTAAATCATTCAAATAGGTTGCTGTAGCAAGTTGCTCCGCTTTTGGAGCCCAAGCACCAACATGGGTAAGAATGGATTTAATTTTTTCAATAATTTTTTTCGGTCCCATTGACCAACCAACACGAACACCAGTTGCCGCCAACGATTTGGAAATACCATCAACAAAAAGTGTATAATTTTTCATTTCTGGACGAAGCACTACAGGATTATAATGTTCTGTATTTCCGTGTGTCAATGCCCAATAAATTTGGTCGTACATTAAGTACAATGGTTTTTTGTTTTCTGTGTTTCTAATTTTATTTTCTGCTAAAATCAAATCACAAATTCCTTCTAAATCTTTTTTACGAAATGTTGTTCCCGTAGGATTTAAAGGCGAACACAACGCAATTAAATTTGCTGTAGAAATATGTGGTTTCAATTCAGCCGCAGTTGGCATAAATTTATTTTCTGCACTTGTTTCAATCAACACTTGTTTTGCATTATTCAAATAAGTGTAATGATTATTATTCCACGAAGGAACTGGAAAAACCACTGTATCGCCCGCATCTACCAATGCTTTGAAAATAGCATAAATAATAGGACGAGCTCCTCCTGCAATTACAATTTCATCGGTTTTATAATCTAAATTTCCTCGCTCCTTTACTAATTTTGAAACAGCAGTTCTCAACTCCAACATCCCATCAGCAGCAGGATAATTGGTTTGGTCGTTTTCATATTCATCAATGATAAACTGTTTTAATTCTGAAGGAATTGGAAATATTTTAGGATTAAAATCGCCAATTGTAAAATTGTAAATTTTTTCACCTTTTTTTATTTTTTCGTTTACTTCTGCTGCCAGTTTTATGATTTCCGAACCAATAATATTTTCGGCAAGTTTGGATACTTTTAAATCTATAACATTATCAATAGTTGTTGTGCTCATTTACTTTTATGTGAATTAATTTCGTGTTGCAAAATACAAAAATAGAAACTACTTACTATTAACGGAATAAAAAATATACTTTTTCGATGTATTCGCATTTTTAACCTTTTTGATACCTTTTTGATTGAATTAAAAAATACTCTACTTTTATACTTCATTGAATTTAGAAAAATGATTTTAAGAACAGAAAATTTAATTAAAAATTATAAAAACAGAACGGTTGCAAAAAACGTAAGTGTCAATGTGCAACAAGGCGAAATTGTTGGTCTTTTAGGACCAAATGGTGCTGGAAAAACAACTTCATTTTACATGATTGTGGGAATGATAAAGCCTAATTCTGGAAAAATATTTTTAGACGAAATGGATATTACCAACGAACCAATGTACAAACGTGCACAACTCGGAATTGGCTATTTGGCACAGGAAGCATCGGTTTTCAGAAAATTAAGTGTGGAAGATAATATCAAAGCAATTCTTGAAATGACTGCGTTGAGTAATGAAGAACAAACAAATAAATTAGAAGAATTATTAAATGAATTTCATTTGCAACACATTCGCAAAAATTTGGGTGATCGACTTTCGGGTGGAGAACGCAGAAGAACTGAAATTGCAAGATGCTTGGCGGCAAATCCTAAATTTATTTTATTGGACGAACCTTTTGCAGGTGTTGATCCTATTGCTGTTGAGGACATTCAATCGATTGTAGCAAAACTCAAACAAAAAAATATTGGCATTTTAATTACCGACCACAATGTGCAAGAAACCTTGCAAATAACTGACCGTGCATATTTACTTTTTGAAGGAAGTATTTTAAAAGCAGGTACAGCAGAAGAATTGGCAAATGATGAACAAGTGCGAAGAGTTTATTTAGGACAAAATTTTGAACTGCGGGGAAACAAAAAGAAAGAAGAAACTGAATAGTAGTTTCTTCTTCATACATTAATTTTCAAAAATTTCAAATTCGTAAAATTCCATAATTTGATTGGCTAATAATTTCTTACAAGCCTCCTCCACTTTAGTTTTAGCAACATCTTTAGTTGATGCTTCAATTTCCAACGTAATGTGTTTTCCAATTCTTACATTTTCAATTTCAGGCAAACCTAAATTTTTCATACTTCCTGTAACTGCTTTCCCTTGTGGGTCTAACAATGCTTTCAAAGGCATCACATCAATTTCTGCTCTATATTTCATGGTGTTTTTTATTTCTGTTGTAAGTGTTATTTATGATTGATAAAATGATGTACAAAAATATAATAAATGGTATTGCAATGAAATGAAATACTATTAACAAAATCAATGAAATTATTAAAAATGAATATGAAATTTTATTATTTGCCCAAGCAAAATTTTTGAATTTAAGCGCAAACAAAGGAATTTCAGCAACTAATAAATAAGACATCAAAACGATTGTTCCTATTAAAAAATAAATGTTCTGAAAAATGGAACTTATATTTATGTTTAAAAAAGTTGGTTGAAAATAACCTATCAATGGAAATGAGCAAATTAAAATTGCATTGGCAGGTGTTGGAACACCAATAAAAGAAGATGTTTGACGAGTATCAATATTAAATTTTGCCAAACGAATTGCAGAAAAAATTGCAATAAAAAAAGCTAGATAAGGAAGTAATTCAAGGTATCTAAACGTTTTTATTTTTTCGGAATCGAGAATAGAAAATATATCGTCTATCGCATAACTTGAATCAATACTATATTGGATTATTTTGAACATAACTACAGCAGGAACCAAACCAAACGTAACCATATCTGCAAGCGAATCTAATTGTTTACCAATTTCGCTACTTACTTTCAAAAGACGAGCAGCAAAGCCATCAAAAAAATCGAGAATGGCTGCAATACCTACAAAGTAAGCACTGTAAACCAAATTGTTTTGAAACGCAAAAACAATTGCTAAACAACCGCAAAATAAATTGCCACAAGTAATTGCGTTTGGTATATGTTTTTTAATATTCATTGTTTGCGAAATTAATGTTTTTCTACGATTTATGAATTACAAAATTTTGAGTTCATAAATCAACTATTCTTTTTATTCAAATTACTTATCTTTATCAAATGCAATTTGCGCTTCCAGCTTTCTATATTTTTCTTTTCATTTTACTTATTTATAAAATGAATTTTTTTGCAATTGAAAACATTTCTCGCAAAACAATTGTTGGTGTTTTTATTTTAAAAGTAATTGCAGGAATTGCTCTTTGGTGGCTCTATACCTACAAATTGCCAGGTTCCGACATGCACGATTATTTTAATGATGGCAACACACTTTTTCAATATTTATTTCACAATTTTAAATTGTTTTCTGAAATTGTTTTTAATCACGGAAACTCACCCGATTTACACGCTTGGCAAGATAATTTTGAAAGTGTTCTCTACAATGATTCACACACAATGATTTTGCTTAATTTATTTTTTCGATTCTTTTCATTTGGCAATTTCCATGTGCACACTATTTTTATGTGTTTTATATCATTTGTAGGATTCATAGCACTTTACAAAACATTTGTAAATTATTTTGAAAGAGAAAAAAAATTATTTTTTATTCTCTTATTTTTAATTCCTTCGGTAATGTTATGGAGTTCGGGAGTATTGAAAGAAGGACTTTTATTTTTCGGATTAGGAATGTTACTGTATGCTTCCAACTGTGGTTTAAGAAAAAACTATAATTGGAAACAACTGGTAATTATTTTAATTTCCTTAACTATTTTATTGATTGTGAAATTTTATGTTTTCGTTTCAATATTCCCTGCATTGCTTTTAAACATTTGGATTTCGCGCACATCAGAAAAATTAATTTTGGTAAAATTTATTTCCATTATTGTTATTTTTTGTTCTGGAATTTTTGTTTTAAAAACAATTGATACAAACTATAATCCTTTGCAAATTATTGCGGACAAACAAGCCAAAGCCATTAGCGAAGCACAAGGTGGAGTTTTTCTTTGCAACAACAATCATTTTGTAAGTATTGATTACAATCAGAAAAATGAATTTTTAGAAAAAATAAAAGATAGCATTTACACAATTAAAAATGGAAGCACTTATTTACAATGGGAATTGGACAACATGAAAGACACCACTTTTATTGGTAATTCAAACGATACAGCAAAATTCCAACTG
>JAYTXX010000017.1:0-11241 GCA_043742725.1 Bacteroidota bacterium
GGTTTCGATGTACATTTTATTCCACCTATTGATTCAACAGAAACAAATTAAAAAAATTTCTTACGTCAAAGTATTCAATTGCTCATCCAAAATTTTCAATCCTTCTTCAAAAGTATGTGGATTGTATCCCAATTCTTTTCTTGCTTTATCAATCACAAAACCTGTATATGGTGGGCGTTTGGCGGGTTGATTCAATGTGTTTGATTTTGAAGGAGTAATTAATGATTTATCTAATTTCCAAAAGTCAGCAACTTTATAAACCAAATCTAAAATGCTAAATGTATTTGGTCCTGATAAATTATAAATACCTGTTGCGCCTTTATCAGCAATCAAAATGCAACCATTGGCTAAATCTTCGGCAAGTGTTGGTGAACGAAATTGGTCATCAACTACATTTATTTTTTGTCCTTTTGTCAATGCATCTTTTGCCCAAAGCACAATGTTTGAACGACTCATATTATCTACTATTCCATACACAATAATAGTTCGTGCAATTGCCCATTTGATAGTACTTTTTTGCAAAACCTTTTCTGCTTCATATTTCGAAAGTGCATAATAGCCTAAAGGATTTGGAATATCTGTTTCCACATATTCACTTCCTTTTGCGCCATCAAAAATAAAATCAGTACTCAAATGAATAAATTGTGTTGGTTTATTTCCAATAGCATTTACAAAATGTTGAACTGCGGTAACATTCAGCGCCCAACATTCTTCACGTTTGGTTTCACAAGCATCAACATTTGTCATTGCTGCTGTGTTTATAATCACATCGGGATTGTGTTTTGAAATTATATTTTCAACTTCTGCTTTGTTAGTAATATCAAGCGATTCGTAACTATAATCATCTTGTTTTATCAAACGATTTGCACCAACTGAAGTTGCAATTAATTGTACATCATTGCGTTTTAATAATGCGTAAACTAATTTTTGTCCGAGCAATCCATTACTTCCAGTGATTAATATTTTTTTCATAATTTTTTTAAACGAACAATTCTTTCAATTTTACTATTTGCTCTGTAGTACCAAGTACAAATAATTTTGCATCAGGAATAATTTTAGTGTCAGCATTTGGATTAATAACAAATTCGCCTTTGGCTGTTTTAAAACCAATAATATTTGCTCCCGATTTATTTCTAATTTCTAATTCACGAATTGTTTTATTTTGAAATTCTTGACTTAAATTTTCAAATGTAATTTCTTCCAAACGAATATTGTCGCCACCTTGTCCTGTAATAAAATCAACAAACTCCATCACATCGGGTTTCATAACCAATGAAGCCATGTGTGCACCACCAATTTTATCAGGCATTATCACATTATCTGCTCCTGCAAGTTTTATTTTTTTATCCGAATTATCTTCCGATGCACGACTAATAATAGTAAGTTTTGAATTTAATGTTCGCGCAGATAAAACTATAAATAAATTATCAGCATCAATTGGCAGTGTGGTAATTAATGCTGATGCTTTATGAATTCCAGCTTTTATCAATGTTTCATCATGTGTTGCATCTCCAAGAATAACCAAATCGGAAAACTTGTGATTGATAGAATCGTAAACTGGTTTTTTTTCTTCAACCACAACAAATCGTTTATTATGTTTTTTTAAAACATGTGCGGCTTGTTTTCCATTTCTGCCAAAGCCACAAATGATTACGTGTCCTTCTAATTTTTCAATTGCTGCGCTCACTTTATAATTTTTAAAATATTTATTAAATTCTCCATCTGCAATATATTTTGTTACAGAAGTTACTGCATAAGCAAATGTACCAAAACTTGTGATAATTAAAAACGCTGTAAATAATCTTCCCGATTGGGACAAAGGATGTACTTCCTGAAAACCAACAGTGGCAACAGTTATCACTGTCATGTAAAACGAATCGAGAAAAGTATATCCTTCAATTGTAATGAACCCAATAATTCCAATACAAACGATTAAAAAAATAAGTGCGAGAGAAATATATATTTTTGAAAAATTGCGAAAGCCGAACAAAATAGTATTTTTTGAGTTGATGAGTTAGTAGTTGATTTACAAATCCCAAACACTTCTGCGTTTTCTGCGAGTGAATTTAAAATATTGTTTATGTTCTAAAATAAATGCCATTATAAAATAAATAATAATGGGCGAACCAACAGTAAAAAATGATAAATAAATAAAATACATACGAATTTTATTAGAATTGATTCCTAATTTTTTTCCCCACCATTCGCAAACGCCATAGGCTTTTGTTTCAAACCAATTTTGAATTTTGTGAATCATTGTTATCGTTTTTTATGCAAGACCTAAATTACTATTTTTTCAGTAGATAATTTCCAATGTTACAATTTAAACATTTTTTGTTGTTACAATATTCATTTTTCAATTGCAACAATGCTTGCGTTGAATAAGCATTATTTACAGGCAATTTCAATGTTTTCCAGTTTTTTATTATCGCATTATTATCGCCATCTATTTTTTCTAAAAATGTCAAAGCTCGGTCAATGTATTTTTCATCTCCTTTTTGTTTTCCATAAACAAACAAGAATGGAACAATCGTATTGATGATAATTGTGTTTAGAGAATCATCGCCAAAATTTTTTGATTTTTTTGTGGAAATTTTATCAAACACATAATGCGTTTCCCAATATGCTGAAACGGTTACATTCATTAGCGTTTTCAAATCATTGAATTTTTCAGTTTCAATAATTTTTGAAAACAAATGTGTTGATTTAAAAACTAAATCGGCAAACTGCGCAATACGAATAGTTGGAAAATTAATTGGTCGCAAACGCAAAAATTTCCACAAATGTTCATCTATAGGTTGTAGTTTGAATTTTTGTTTTAAAAACAAATATTCTTTCTGCAATAATTTTGGATAATTGTCTTCAAATTTTTTTTCAAGCATTCCTGCTTGCCCAAAAAGCATTGCTTCTATTTGCAACAAATTGCTTTTGTGTTTTGCCAATACAATTGAAGATATTGACTTTGCAAGCAATTCAAAAGGTTCAGCATTTGTTTTAAAACCAAAATTTCGTGCTAACAATTGATAAAAAGTTTCTTCCAAATTATTATTATTCAATGCTAAACTATTGATAATTGTTTCCGATTTTTTTTCCAATCGCTCCAACAAAAGTTTATCCATTGTACTATTTACAATCAATGAAGGAACTTCTGAAATTTGCTTTTCGCAAGGAATCCAATCCTTACTCGATTTGAAATTCAAATAATTTTGATACAACTTTTTATCAATTTTATTTTTTAATTCTATGGTTGGAATTTGTTCACCCGAAATTCTATATAATTTTTCATCAGCATTATTTACAACGTGAAGAACAATGTTATCATATGCTTTATCTTTTTGATGTTGGTGTTTGTTCCAATCACTCGCATTGATATGAACTTCTACATTGCCTGCCCATAAAGTTTTTCCGATTTTTATTTTCGCATTAAAAAAGTCAGGTCCAGCATCAAAATTATGTTCACCAACTTTTATAATTTCAACCGTTTCGCCATCAATAGTTTTTAAATCAAGTAAATTGAACAACTTAAATTTCCAGATGTGATGTAAAAATTCTTCGGTCATTTTGGGTTTGATTGCGAATGAATTTAAAATTAAGAATTATAAATTTTGTTCTAAAAGAATTTCCATTTCCTTTTGCAACTTCATTGCTTCAAGCCTTGCTTTTTCTGCAAAATCATTTGTTTCGCTTGCATAAATAATTCCTCGAGAAGAATTAACTAACAAACCACATTGCTTGTTCATTCCATATTTCGCAACATCTTGCAAACTTCCGCCTTGTGCACCAACACCAGGAACTAACAAAAAATTATCTGGAATTATTTTACGAATAGCTACAAGCATTTCTGCTTTTGTTGCTCCAACAACATACATCATATTATCTGCATTGCCCCATTTTTTTGATGTTTCAAGCACTTGCTGATATAGGTTGTTTTTTGTTTGAAAATCAAATGCACCACTATTGGAAGTGAGTGCCAATAAAATCACCCATTTATTTTTGTATTCAAAAAATGGAGAAACGCTGTCTTCGCCCATATATGGGGCAACGGTAATAGCATCAAAATTCAAATTTTCTAAAAATGCTTTTGCATACATTTTTGATGTGTTGCCAATATCGCCACGCTTTGCATCTGCAATGGTAAATATTTCAGGACAGGTTTTATTGATGTAATTAATTGTTTTCTCTAAACTCGCCCAACCTTGCATTCCTTGTGTTTCATAGAAAGCCATATTGGGTTTAAAAGAAACACAATACTCTTTTGTTGCATCAATAATTTGTTTGTTGAATTCAAAAATAGGATCTTCAGCTTGTAAAAGATGTTTCGGAATTTTTGTAATGTCGGTATCTAAACCAATACACAAAAATGATTTTTTCTTTTTTATATTACTGAATAATTCTTCTTTTGTCATTTTTATTTTCTATCAAACTGTCATGCCGCCTTCTTTCAAACGTTCTGTATTTTCAGCTAATTGAAGTGCATCAATCATGTTTTGAATTTTACCATCCATAAAATCTGTAAGGTTATACAAAGTCATATTAATACGATGGTCTGTAATTCTATTTTGAGGATAATTGTAGGTTCTAATTTTTTCGGAACGATCGCCAGTAGCAACAATTGTTTTTCTTCTTTTTGAAACTGCATCTAAATGTTTTTGTAATTCAATGTCGTACAATTTTGTACGCAACATTTGCATTGCAATTTCACGATTTCCTAATTGGGAACGGTCTTGCTGGCAAACAACCACAATTCCAGTTGGTTTATGTGTAAGCTGAACTTTTGTTTCTACTTTATTTACATTCTGCCCACCAGCACCGCCAGAGCGAGATGTTTGCATTTCAATATCTCCAGGGTTTAAAACAACATCCACCTCATCGGCTTCAGGCATTACAAGTACGGTTGCCGCTGAAGTATGCACACGACCCATCGTTTCCGTTAAAGGTACACGTTGTACACGATGCACGCCTGCTTCAAATTTCAACATTCCGTAAGCGCCTTCTGAATTAATATTAATGATTACTTCTTTGTAACCGCCCATTGTTCCATCATTTGAATCTACAACAATGTATTTCAAACCTCTCTCTTCAAAATAACGTGTGTACATTCTATATAAATCTCCCGCAAAAATACTTGCTTCATCGCCTCCTGTTCCTGCACGAATTTCCATCACTGCATTTCGTGCATCTTCTGGGTCTTTAGGCACAAGCATTTGACGAATATCTTCTTCCATTTTTTCTTTTTTAGGAAGTAATTCATCAATATCCATTTTTGCCATATCACGCATTTCATTATCCTTCTCCGTATCTAAAATGGATTTGTTAAATTCAATATTTTCTACCACATTTTTGTATTCGTGATATGCATTTACAACTTCCGTTAAATCTTTGTATTCTTTATTGAATTTTTTAAACTCTTTCATATCGCCAATTACTTTAGGATCTGAAAGTTTTTGTTCCACCTCTTCCCAACGTCTTTTTATAGCAGCTAATTTTTCTAACACAGTTTTAAAATTTTATTTTGAATTTTTTGCGAAGGTAAGAAAAAGATGTTTGTGAACTTCTTATTTAGGATATTGGCGAAAATAAAAAAAGCCCGAATGGACTTTTTTTATTTAACAACATTGTGATAGTGTTATTATTTTTTGTCTGTTTTCGGAGTTTCTGCTTTTGGAGCTTCTTTTTTCTCAGCTTTTGGAGCTTCTTTTTTTGCAGTAGCTTCTTTTTTTGATTCTTTAGCAGGAGCCATTTCTTTTTTAGGCTCTTCTTTTTTTACTGCAGCTTTGTTGTCGCCTTGAGCAACACCAACCATTGTGCTTAATGCAAATACTGCACAAGCAACGATAGAGATTGTTTTTTTCATTGTTAGTTTTTTTTTAATGAGTTAAATAAGTGAATTGTGAAACGAAGGTATAGTGGTTTGCCAATCAAAAAATTATTTTAACATAATTTAGTACACGAATGTTCCAAATTCAGATTGAATGGAAAGTTTATTTCGTTCACTTTTTTTTACTCTTCCAACTATCTGTGCATCTACACCAAATGATTTTGAAATTGAAATAATATTTTCTGCAATTTCCTTTGGAACATATAATTCCATGCGGTGTCCCATATTAAATACTTTGTACATTTCTTTCCAATCTGTACCGCTTTGTTCTTGAATTAATTTAAACAAAGGAGGTAATGAAAATAAATTATCTTTTATTATGTGTAAATTATTTACAAAGTGCAACACTTTGGTTTGTGCACCACCACTGCAATGTACCATTCCATGAATTTGTGAACGATGCGTATCCAATATTTTTTTTATGATGGGTGCATACGTTCGAGTTGGCGATAGAACTAATTTTCCTGCTGTAATTTTCGATGAACTATTTTCAATTGTAATTTCATCTGTCAATTTTATTTTTCCGCTGTAAACTAATTCTTCAGGAACTGAAGCATCAAAGCTTTCAGGAAATTTTTTAGCCAACGATTTTTCAAACACATCGTGTCTTGCCGATGTTAAACCATTGCTTCCCATTCCACCATTATATTCTGTTTCATAAGTTGCTTGCCCCGATGAAGCCAAACCTACAATTACATCTCCAGCTTGAATAGTTGCGTTATCAATCACATCGCTTCGTTTCATTCTACAAACCACAGTTGAATCAACAATTAATGTTCGAACCAAATCACCAACATCTGCTGTTTCTCCACCTGTTGAATAAATTCCAATGCCATAACTGCGCAACTGTTCTAATATTTCTTCTGTTCCATTTATGATTGCTGAAATTATTTCTCCTGTAATTAAATTTTTATTTCTTCCAATAGTTGATGAAAGTAAAATATTATCAATAGCTCCAACACAAAGCAAATCATCTGTATTCATTATTATTGCATCTTGTGCAATTCCTTTCCAAACAGACATATCGCCTGTTTCTTTCCAATACATATATGCTAATGAAGATTTTGTTCCTGCACCATCTGCATGCATCACAATGCAATAGTTTTCATCACCACTTAAATAATCGGGAACTATTTTGCAAAATGCTTTTGGAAATAATCCTTTATCAATTTTTGAAATTGCATTATGCACATCTTCTTTTGATGCTGAAACACCTCGCAAATTATATCTATTATCTGTACTCATTGTTTAAAATAAAAACATCCCGAACAAATGTCGGGATGTTTTTAATTGTTTTTTAATAATTATAAATTATTCTCCATCTTCTGTTTTAGGAGCTTCTGTTTTAGGAGCATCTTTTGGTGCATTTGGATCTACGAAATCTTTACGCAATACAGAAAATACAGTACGTCTGTTTTTTTGCATCAATGCTTCAAATTCTTCTTTTGATTTTCCTTTTGAAACTTTATTGATGTATGCTTCAGACAATGTGTATGCAAGCTTTCCATCAGCATCTCTTACTTCTAAAGGACGTTTTTCACCGTAACCTTTTGGAACCATTCTAGCAGCTGGAATTCCTTTTGAAATTAAATAATCAACACAAGATTTAGCACGAGCTTCAGATAAAGTTTGGTTGTATGAATCGCTACTACGGAAATCGGTATGTGAACTCAACTCAATTGTAATTGTAGGATTATCTATTAATGTTTGATATAAGAAATTTAATGAATCTTTTGATTCTGGTCTTAAATCAGATTTATTCAAATCATACATCACATCTGGGAAACGAATTTCTCTTTCGATTGGTGTTAAACAAAAATCATGTTTAAATGTTTTTGCTTCTTCAACTCCTACTGTTGTTTCTTTTGCTTTTTCAGAATTTAAGAATCCTTTTGGTGATTGTGTTGTTTTTGCATCACCTGCAATCACACTTATTACATAAGATGTATTTGGATTTACATAACGGTCTGCAGCGTTTTCTGCAAATTTATAATATCCTGAAGCATCTGTTTTTGTTTCTACCGAAGAACCATCTGAACCTACTAATTTAACAGTAACTCCAGCAATTGTTTCTTTGAATTTACAATCACTTACAACACCATCAATGGTGAACAACAATGGAGGCAATACAAATGACCAAATATCGTCTGCTCCTTTCGTTCCTTCACGATTTGATGACAAGTAACCTCTTTCTTTTTTTCCTTCAAATATTATTGCAAAATCATCACCAGCAGTGTTAATTGGAGATTTCATATTGGTAACATTTGCCCACTTATCATCTCCTTTTTTCTCTGCTTTAAAAATATCTAAACCACCCATTCCTAAATGTCCATCAGAAGAAAAATAAAGTGTTCCATCATCATGAATAAATGGAAACACATCATTTCCTGCTGTATTGATGTCTGCTCCTAAATTTGTTGGTGCTCCCCATTTTTGAGATTTTTTATCGTATTTAGACATCCAAATATCATTTTGTCCATAACCACCTGGCATGTTAGATGCAAAAAATAATGTTGTTCCATCTGAAGATACTGAAGGTGCTGCAAATTTTAAACTATCAACACAGAAAGCCAGTTTTTGTGGTTCTCCCCAAGAGTTTCCTTTTTTGGTAGCAACCCACAATTGATTATACATTTGTTTGTTTTTTTCAACTATACAACGAGTAAAAAATAACATATCACCTTTTCTTGTAATAGATGACAGACCTTCATTATCTTTTGTATTCACAGGTTCTGCTATTGGTGTTGGGGTATTCCATTTTCCATTTTTGTCCATCATAGCTTCAAAAATATCACTATAGTTTTCGCCAATAGTTCCATCAGTTGCATTACCAGTAACACCAGGACGCATTGAAGTAAAATATAATTTATTGTATTTTTTATCTGCAAATGAAGGAGCAAAATCTGGATCTTTTGTATTTAACAAAGCAACATTATCTACTTTGTAACGTGTTGGAGCATCTTTCCATTTTTGTGCTAACTCACATGATTTAGCACCATCTTCTCCTTTTTTATCCGAAGGATTTAGTTTTTGATAATTTTTGTATTCTATTAATGCTTCATTGTATTTTTCTTGTGCTTTTTTTGAATCAGCTAAATACAAAGTAGCAAGTGGCGAATTGTAATTTGCCTTAATTGCTTTTGTGTACCAAGCTTCAGCTTGTTTTTGATCACCAACCATTCTGTAACATTCTGCTGTTTTAAAAATGATAAGTGCTTTTTCATCTTTCTTTTTAGCTTTTGTGTACGCCTTTTTGTAGAGCTCAATCGAATTGAAATACTCTTTGTTACTAAAAGCTTTGTCGGCATCTTGAGTAAAGTTTTTTTGCGCCATTACATTGGCAGTAAAAAATAATGCGACTGCTAAACTTGCTGTTAATTTTGTAATTATCTTCATATGTGTTTATGTTTTTAACTTTAAATCGGTTGCTAAAATAAATAAATATTTGAAACAAAAAAATTCTTTTTCAATCATTTTTTATTTATGGATATTAGTATCTAACCAACAATTGTGTTCATTTGCTTTATTTAAAGCATTTACAGCCATTATTTAGAATTATTTTGTGAATAATAATTCTCTGTATTTTGGCAAAGGCCAGCTTTCATCATCAACAAGTAATTCCAATTTATCTACATTGTAACGAATTACATCGAAGTATGATTTTACTTTTTCACAATACTCTATTGCTTGTTTTTTAACATCAGTTATTGTGTTTGCTTTTTTGCGTGCTTCGGTCATTTCATCCACTTTGGTTTTTATAATACTAATGTGTTCTGAAATTGCGGTTATCATTTCCATTTGAATAGTTGATGCTTTTTTAAATTCAGCAGCGCCCATTATTTCTTTTAATCCTCGCACATTTTCTATCAATGAACTTTGATAGTTAATAGCTGTTGGAATTATGTGATTTAAAACCAAATCACCAATTACGCGCGATTCTATTTGTATTTTTTTGGTGTATGTTTCCAAGTATATATCATAGCGTGCATGTTGTTCACGCTCATTCATAATGTTGTGTTTTTCAAACAACGCCATTGTTTGTTTTGAAACAAAAGCGCCTAATGCTTGTGGTGTAGTTTTAATATTTGATAAGCCACGTTTTGCTGCTTCTTTCACCCATTCTTCGCCATAACCATTTCCTTCAAATCGAATTTTTTTTGATTCAACAATGTATTTTCTTAACACTTGAAAAATAGCTTCGTCTTTATCTACATTTTTTGCAACCAATGTATCCACATCTTTTTTGAATGTAGTTAATTGGTCAGCTACAATCGCATTTAATACAGTCATTGGACCAGCGCAATTTGCTGATGAACCTACTGCACGAAACTCAAATTTATTTCCTGTGAATGCAAATGGCGATGTGCGGTTTCTATCGGTATTATCTAAAAGAATATCTGGAATTTTTCCTACTCCTAATTTCAAAGCAGTTTTTTCATCTGGGCTCATTTTGCCCGATTTTACTTTGGTTTCCAGCTCATCCAATACATTTGATAATTGTGTTCCCAAGAATACACTCATAATTGCTGGTGGTGCTTCGTTGGCTCCAAGTCGGTGGTCGTTGTTTGCCGATGCAATGCAAGCACGCAACAAATCGGCATTATCGTGAACCGCTTTTACTGTATTTACAAAAAAGGTAAGGAATTGCAAATTTGTTTTTGGTGTTTTTCCTGGACTTAATAAATTTTTTCCTGTGTTGGTACTCATACTCCAGTTGTTGTGCTTGCCGCTTCCATTCACTCCTGCAAATGGTTTTTCGTGAAGCAACACACGGAAATGATGTCTGCGTGCTACTTTTTCCATCACATCCATTAATAATTGATTATGGTCAACTGCCAAATTACATTCTTCAAACACAGGCGCACATTCAAATTGATTAGGTGCAACTTCATTATGGCGTGTTTTTATAGGAATACCCAATTTCAAGGATTCGATTTCAAAATCGCGCATAAAATTAGTAGCACGGTCGGGAATAGAGCCAAAATAGTGGTCTTCCAACTGTTGTCCTTTTGCAGGTATGTGTCCAAAAAGTGTGCGTCCAGTCATTGCCAAATCGGGACGAGCATTGTGCAAGGCTTCGTCCACCAAAAAATATTCTTGTTCCCAACCCAATGTAGCATTTACTTTTATTACATTTTTATCAAAATACTGACATACATCCACAGCAGCTTTGTCTAAAGCTGCTAATGCTTTTAACAAAGGTGTTTTAAAATCCAAGGCTTCGCCTGTGTAGGAAACAAATATGGTAGGAATACATAATGTTTTTCCGATTACAAATGCTGGCGATGTTGGGTCCCAAGCTGTGTAACCACGAGCTTCAAAGGTATTGCGGATTCCACCATTTGGAAAACTAGAAGCATCAG
>JAYTXX010000018.1:0-12639 GCA_043742725.1 Bacteroidota bacterium
GTGTTTGAATAAACATTGCTTGCATCCATTGTTATTGCTGTGTTATTATCACCAAAACTCCACAAGTATGTACTTGCATTGCTACTTGTATTGGTAAAGGTTACTGTCAATGGTGCTGCTCCTGTTAATGGATTTGCAGTAAATGATGCTACTGGTCCTGCCATTGAACTTACCACTGAACTTGCTGTGGCTGTACAACCATTGTTTGAATCCGTTACTGTTACTGTATAGGTTCCTGCTGTGTTTACTGTTATTGGACTGCCTACTGAACCATTACTCCAATTATAGTTGCCTCCTCCTGTAGCTGTTAATAATACACTTGGTGTTGTACAATCCAACATTGCTGTTGGAGTTGCTGTCGCTATTGGTGCTGTTACATTCACATTTACTACTGCTGTTGTACTTGCTGTACATCCACTTATTGCTGTTGCTGTAACCGTATAAGTTGTACTGATTGTTGGTGCTACTGTAATGCTTGTTGTCATTTCTGTTGTGCTCCACACAAATGTATCTGTACCACTTGAGGTGGATGCTGTTAAAATTGCATTTGCTGCTGTACAAGTAATAGTTGATACACTCGGGCTTATCGTTGGTGTTGGTACTGATGATGATTGTGTTATACTTGCACTTGCTGTTGCTACACAACCATTGCTACCTGTTACCGTTACTGTATAAGTTCCAGGTGTGGTTACTGTTATATCTGGATTGCTTGTACTACCTGAACCCCAATCATAACTTACTCCTGTTCCTGCTGTCAAGGTTATACTTGTTGTTGTACAATCCAATAAGCCTGTATTAGGATTGATTGTGGCTATTGGTGCTGTTATATCTTGCGTTACGATTGCACTTGTGCTGGCGGTACAGCCATTTGAACCTGTTACTGTTACTGTATAAGTTCCTGCCGCATTTACTGTTAAGTCTGGATTTGTTGTACTACCTGAACCCCAATCATAACTTATTCCTGTTCCTGCTGTTAATAACGCACTTACTGTCGTACAATCTAAACTTGCTGTACTTGGATTTATACTTGCTGTTGGTGCTGTTATATCTTGTGTTACTGTGGCACTTGCTGTGGATATACATCCATTAGCTCCTGTTACTGTTAGTGTATAGCTATTGGCACTATTCACTGTTATGTTTGTGGTCGTTTCTCCTGTACTCCAAGCATAGCTTACTCCTGTTCCTGCTGTTAATAAAGCACTTACTGTCGTACAATCTAAATTTGCTGTACTTGGCGTTACACTTGCTGTTGGTGGGTTAATATCTTGACTTACCGTTGCACTTGCTGTTCCTGTACATCCACTCAAAGTCGCTGTTACTGTATATGTATTGGGAGTGTTCACACTTATTGATGTGGTCGTTTCGCTTGTGCTCCATAAATAGCTATCTCCACCCGTAGCAGTTATTGTCGATGTTAAATTCGTACAATCTAACTGACTTGGATTTGGTGTTGCACTTACTGTTGGCAACGCATTAATTGTTAGTGTTACTGTTGTTGCTGGACTTTCACAAGCTGTTTTTTCGGTTACATAATAGGTATAAACTCCTGCTGTGCTTACTCCTGTTGTTAAGGTACTTCCTGTTCCTACTATGGTGGTTAAACTTGCATCTGAATACCAAGTCAATGTACCTAAACCTGATCCCGTTGCTGTTAAATCTGCTATTGCATCTCCTTCACAATATGCACTCGGTGAACTTGCACTCGGTGAAGGTGGTGCTCCTATATTGCCTACTGTATATGGTCCTGATGTGCTTACACAGCTATTGGAACTACTTGTTACTACCAATGTATAATCACCAAAAAATAAGCCTATCGCATTGCCTGTAACTGTTGATGTACTTACTACTGTTGGGCTTGCATCTGACCAAGTATAAGTTAAGGTTGCTGTACCTGTTGCTGATAAACCTGTTATTGATCCTACGCCTGTTCCGCAATTATCATCTGTGATACTTGCTGTGCCACTTATCGTTGGAGTTGCATTTACGGTAACTACACTTGTAGCTGTAGCTGTACAACCTGATACTGATGTCCCTGTTACCGTATAGGTTGTTGTACTCGCTGGAGTTACACTTATGCTTGATGTGGTAGCACTCGTACTCCAATTATAATTTAGTGCTCCATTTGCTACAATACTTGTTGAACTACCTGAACATATCGTTGCACTATTTGCAGTTACTGTTGGTAAGCTATTTACTGTTACTGTACTTATTGCTATATTACTACAACCTGTAGTTGTGCCTGTTACTGTATAAGTCGTATTTACACTTGGCGTTACACTTATTGTTGTTGTTGTTGAACCTGTATTCCATATATAAGTACTCGCTCCACTTGCGGTTAAGGTTGTGGGTGTTCCAACACAAGTACTTGCAATATTTATTGACACCACAGGAAGGCTGATAATTGTTACACTTCCTGTTGCGGAACTTGTACAGCCCGATGTTGTACCAGTTACTGTATAAGTGGTATTGCTCGAAGGGCTTACAGACAAGGTATTTGTTAACTCACCCGAACTCCACTCATAAGTTGATGCACCGCTTGCTGTTAAGACCGTAGATGTACCCTCACATATAGATAAGGAAGAAATTGTTGTATTAGGTAATGGTATTATGGTTACTACAGGTTGAGCTGTTGCCGAACAACCATTTTGAGTACCAGTTACGGTATAAGTAGTGTTTGTTAGTGGTGTTACTGTTATTGGATTGTTTGTGCTACCTGTATTCCAACTATAGGTTGTGCCACCACTTGCTGTTAAACTTGCTGAACTACCCAAACAAATTGTTTCTGAATTTACACTTATTGTAGGCAATGAATTTACTGTTACTACAGTTGTCATTGAATTTGTACAGCCTAATGTGGTTGTTCCTGTTACCGTATATGTGGTTGAAACACCTGGTGTAACACTTAAAGGATTGGAAGTTGAACCAGTATTCCAACTATAACTATTGGCTCCACTTGCGGTTAAACTTGCAGATTGACCGAAACATATTGTTGGAGAATTTAATGTTACTGTTGGTAAAGAATTTACAGCAACAGTACCACTTGCTGAACTTGTACAACCAGATGTTGTTCCTGTTACCGTGTAAGTAGTGTTTGTGCTTGGTGTTACTGTTATTGGATTGTTGGTGCTACCTGTATTCCAACTATAAGATGATGCTCCACCTGCTGTTAAAGATGTACTTTGCCCATTACAAATAGTCGCTGAATTTACAGTGGTAGTTGGTATAGAATTTACTGTAACTGTACTAATTGCAGAACCAGTACAACCACCATTTGTACCAGTTACAGTATAGCTTGTTGTATTTGCTGGAGTAACATTAATTGTTGTTGTTGTTGCTCCTGTGCTCCACACATAAGTCGTTCCTGCTGATGCAGTTATTGTTACAGAAGAACCCTTACATATAGAAGGTGAAGTTACTAATATCGTTAATGAACTTCCTATTGTAACCGATGCTGTTGTAGAACCAGTACATCCACTCGTTGTTCCTGTAACTGTATATGTAGTTGTACTCGCTGGTGTAACACTCAACGTGGTAGCAGCTGAACCTGTATTCCAAAGATAGGTTGTTGCTCCACTTGCTACTAAATTTGCTGTTTGTCCAGAACAAATAGTTAATGAGCTTACAACTACAGTTGGTAAGGGTGTAACTGTTACCACACTTGTTGAAGTAGAAGTACAACCCAAAGATGATGTTCCTGTTACCGTATAAGTAGTAGTGTTTGCTGGTGTTACTGTTATTGTTGCATTAGTTGAACCTGTACTCCAAGAATAGCTTGTGCCTCCACTTGCTGTTAAAGTAGCCGAAGTTCCTTTACATACTGTTGATGAGCTGGAAGTAATTGTTGGCAATGGATTAATAACGACTCTTCCAGTTGCCGAATTTGTACAACCACTTGTTGTACCTGTTACTGTATAGGTTGTTGTTGTTGCTGGTGTTACAGTTAAAGGGTTACTTCCACTTCCTGTACTCCAAGTGTAAGTTGTTCCACCGCTAGCTGTTATGCTCGCTCCTTGACCTAAACATACTGTGGTTGAATTTACAGTTATTGTTGGTAATGGAGCTACTGTTACTACTGTGGTTTTTGAACTTGTACAACCACTTGAGGAAGTACCAGTTACTGTATAAGTTGTTGTAGATGATGGATTAACCGATTTTGTAGAGCCCGTTCCACCGCCAGACCAAGAATAAGTACTTGCACCATTTGCTGTTAAAGTTGTTGAGGAACCAGCACAAATTGTTGGAGAGGTTATAGTTATTGTTGGTAAAGGATTAACAACAATAACAGCTGTTGTTCTGGCTGTACAACCACTTGTTGTACCTGTAACTGTATATGTTGTTGTACTTGTAGGTGTTACCGTAATTGAAGCTGTTGTTGCGCCTGTATTCCACGAATAGGTGGTTGCACCACTTGCTGCTAATGTTTTTGATGTACCACTACAAATTGTACTTGATGCAGGAGAAATAACAACTGTTGGTGATGTACAAGGGCAAGGAATTGTTAAAGTTACAGAAGAACAAGTTGCTCCTCCATAACCATCAACCATAAAAAAGGCACATTGCCCAGCTGGTATTGTTACGTTAAAAGTCCAACCATCAGCAGCACCGCCAACATTACTATCAAAATATTGGTATCCTGGATTGCCACAATCCATTGTAGTTGCATCTAATGTAGTTCCTACCCAAACAGCACCTTGTATATTACAGGAGCTACCTGTACCCAATTCGTCAGCAATAATTGAAACAGTTATTGAACTACTTGAAGAATTACAGTATTTAAACCATTCAGAGTTTTCCACCGAAAAGGGAACATCTTGCAATCCATCGCCATCAAGGTCGGCACCTTGATAACAACAAGGATTACAACCATTATCGCCACCTGTAGGATCGCCCCCAGAAAAACCGTTTGCATCCAAATTAAATGTGTATGGATTACCGCAGGATAAACTTGTTTGTCCGGGAATACCTCCACCTCCACCACCTCCAGCAAATGTGTCCGTATTAAATGCTATCAATAAAAATAACATTAATGCAATTGTTCTTTGTAGAAATTTTTTCATAGTACTTATTTTAAAATATTAATAAATAAATGGAATTTGATATTCATTTTTAAATTTTAATGTGAAATTGGTGTAATAGCTTTCTCTCCATTTTGTTGCAGCCAAACGATTAATGTATTCCATCATTGGCTTGTCATCTGTAATTATTGGAGCATTTGATAAATCTATTTTTGAATAATCTAAAAGGTGTTCTGCAATTTTATAATATCCATTTGGCGTGTTTACATGAATGGTGGCATTTTCCCACTTTGGTTCTTCATTCAAATAAGCCATGTATAACATATTTCTGTCTTCATCTTTGGGTTCGCTTGTTGGAAAAAGTTTTACTTTAAATCCAGAATTTTGTAATGTTTTTAAAAGTGCTCTTCCCGATAAACCTTCTTTAGTGGTAAGAAATCCATTGAAATTAATAACCATTATTCCTTTATCATTTAAAATTAATTTTATGTCTTCAAAAGCCTCTTTGCTCAATCCATGAGAGGGTGCTATTTCGCCACTGAAAATATCTACCACAATAAAATCATATTTACTTTTTGTTTTTTTTACAAATCTTCTTGCATCATCTTGATATATTTTTATTTCCGAATTTTTCAAGTCGAAATATTTTTTACTGATATCAATAATACGTTCATCAAGTTCTACGGCTTGTACATTAAATTTATTCAAATACTTCAGTTGCTTGGCAATAATTCCTCCTCCTAAACCCAAAACCAAAGCATTTGAATTTTCAGGCAAAATGCTTGCTACTGAAGTAATGTAATTGGGATAACTCCAAATTGAATAATTTGCAGTTAAATTCATCCAAGTTTGCCCCATTCTATTCACAAATAAAATTCGCTCTACTTGTTTTTCTTTGTACATATCAGCAACTATTAATTGCCCATTTACGCTTTCGGAGTAATTTAATATTTTAATGTTTGACGATTTTGCAAATGCTGTTTCTTTGTTGATAGCCACCAAACAAAAAACGATGATGATACCCAAAGTAGAATATTTTTTTATTTTTTTAAAACGATAATTATAAATAAAAGGAATGATGGATGTAATGATTATAGCAATTAGAATTAAGTGTGACAATCCAAATTTTGGAATTAAATAAAAACCTGCAAGCACAGAAAACGCAATGCCACCAAAGGTAGAAGTGCTAAATATTTTTCCTACAATATCATTTTGTTGATTTTTTTGTTCATTCATTATAGCAACCAAAATTGGAGTTGTTGCTCCAAATAATACTAAAGGAATAAATAAAATAACAAACACTATTAGCCAAGAAAATAAATGGTAATCGAAATTTATTGAATAATTGTTTTCTACCTGAATAAGCATCCATCCTATTGTTAATACTAAAGAATTAAGCAAAAATAAATTTGAAATGGTAAAAATGTTTGCTTTATTTTTTAAAAATATTCCTCCTAAAAAATAACCTAAAGCCAAAGCACCTATAGCAATTGAAATAAGGCATGCCCAAACATTAATTGAATTTCCTACAACAGGTGCAACAATTAATGGCGATGATACTTCTAATAGCATCACCAAGCCGCCCTCCAAAAATGCTGTTAATAGTACTTCATTTTTTTTCATTGCCTGCTGGAAATTTTAAAAATGTTAGTACTATACCTACAAATATTAATAATATGCCTAATAGAAAAGATGTTTGTTTTACTCCCATATTTGGAATTAACCAATACACAGTGGCAACAACAAATACAATTCCGCCAATAGTGCCAATGCTGTAAACTATTCCTGTTGCTTGAGAAATTTTAAGAAAAATAGTATTCAATTGTTTTACAATCAAAGGAGAAATAATTCCCATGAATAAAACGGGGAAAAACAAAATAACGAAACCAGAAAATAATGCAGCCATTTTTATTTCTATTGTTAAAAACATTGGCAAAAAAAAGTTGGCAATATTGGTTGATAAAAAAACTAATATTCCTGCAATAAAAAAAGACAAACTCAAATAACGACTCGACTCTTTTTGAGATAAATACCCACCAACTCTGTAACCAACAGCTAAGCCCAAAAGTGTTACTGTAAGTATTGCTGTCCAAACGTAAATTGATGCTCCCAAAAATGGAGTGTAAATTTTTGCACTCAATATTTCAAATGCCATCAAACAACCACCTTCAATAAAAGAAGAAAAAAAAAGAATGCATACTAAAAAAAATTGCTTCTGCATATCTTACAATCTTCTATTCTTAATCTTTAATTATTTTTTCAATGGTAATGTTTCTGTGTTTTTTTCTTCATTAGAAATAACATAAACAATTGTTATATCTTTTTTTACAGATGAATTTAACACTGTGTTATAAGCATCCTCTTTTGTTTTAAACAATGGATAGGAAGTTCCGCCAAGTATAATTTCTTTAGGTGCTTCTTTATTTTTTTCAACTTTCATTTTAATGTATCGAATCTCTACACCTCTATCCATTCGGATAATTATTTTATTACTTGTAACGCAACGAGTTTCACTTGCATACGATTGAAAGATAGCAAAGCAAAAAAAGAATGCTAATAAAAATTTTCTGAAATTATTCATCGTGATATGTTTTAAAGGTTAATTTCTAAATATAAATTTTGATGATTAAAGGTAAATCATTTTTAAATGCAAAAGCAAATTTTGTCTATAAAAAAAATATGTTCATACATACAAAATAGACATTAATAGCATATTAATGATGCTTTTTTTGTTCAATAGGTTGCATTGATTTTATAAAAACGAGACAAAAAAACAGAAAAAAAGTCCCAATAAAATTATTGGGACTTTGATAAAAGGTATAAATTTAAAGCAAACTACAACTTAATAATAATAAATTCAGTTCGTCTGTTTTCTTGATGTTCTGCTTCTGTACAAGTTGATTTTACAGCTCCTTCACAAGCACAACCATTTTTCAATTTCGATTCACCGTATCCTTTTCCAGAAATTCTGGAAGGATTAGAGATTTTCTTTTTAATATATTCAGCACTTGCTTCAGCTCTCTTTGTTGATAGCTTTTCGTTAGCAGCAATTGTTCCTCTACAATCGGTATGTGAACCAAGTTCTACAACCATATTTGGGTTTTCATTCATTAATTTCACAATTTTTTCCAACTCTCCTCCCGCATCTTTTCTAATTGGGGATTTTCCTAAATCAAAATAAATTGGTTTTATATCTATGATTTTTGCCAAATCTTGTCCAACAGCTATTTTATCAAGTGTCAAATCCATTTCTTTATGAACATTGTAAACACCTTCTTTATCTAACAATTTGTTGAACGTAACTGTTTTGGATAGGTATCCTTCTTTTTCCATATATATGTTGAAACTTACTCTATCATTAATTTTATTTTGAGAAAGTGTTTTTCTAAAATCGCCAGTTGATGGAGTGTTTATTATTTCATCTTTTCCTGTAATGTTGTTTAACAATTTTATTTTCACTCCTTCAATTGGTGTTTTTGAAATTTTTTCTGTAATTAAAAAGTACAATGATAATCCTGGGTCTTTTTCAATTTCAATGTTAGCAGTTACAATATCTTCTTCGGTTGTAGAACTTACTTTTGCTGTTCCATCAAAATAGGTTTCTTTTTTACCAAGTAAACTAAAATTTTTATCTGCATCAACACTAAAAGAAAAAGAACCATTTTCATCAGAAATTACTTTTGATATTTCGTTTCCTGAATCGTCCATTAATTTTACCATCGCATCTTGTACTGCATTTCCACTTTTATCTTTTACTATTCCTTTAATTGTTTTTCCAAAAGCAAATGGTTTTAATAAATTGTAATAGTAAATATCATCGCTTCCTTTTCCTCCACTTCTGTTTGAAGAAAAATAACCCGATTTCATTTCTTTATTTAATGTGAATGCAAAATCATCATTATTGGTATTCATTGGCATTCCTAAATTTTTTATTTTACCAAATCCATTTGGTTTTATTTGTGCAATAAAAATATCTAAACCTCCTAAACCCATATGTCCATCGGAAGAAAAGAATAGTAAACCTGATGGATGATAAAATGGAAACATTTCATTTCCTTCGGTGTTAATCGAATTTCCTAAATTTTCTGGTTTGCTCCAAGTTCCATTTTGTTTTTCCGATTTGTAAATATCAGTTCCACCAAATCCGCCTGGCATATTCGATGCAAAATAAAGTGTGTTTCCATCTGGCGATAAACTTGGCTGTCCCACAGAGTATTCTTTGTTATTAAATGGAAGTGATTTTTCATTTTTCCATTCTCCATTTACCATTTCTGCTGAATACAATTCAAGGTTTGAAGTTCCATCTTTTGCTTTTTCTTTGTAATTGTTTTTTGTCCAAACAATTTGTTTCCCATCTTCCGAAAAAGCCGCAGGTCCTTCATTAAATTTTTTATTAACCTTTGCCTTGAAATACATTGGTTCATTTAATTGACCAGATTCGTTAGCTTTTGCTTCATAAATATTCAAATAAGGTAATTGATTTCCATTCCATCTTCTAACAATTGATTTCACTCCTTCTCTTGATGAAGCAAAAACAATATGATTGTTGAAATAGGCTGTTCCAAAATCTTGTTGAGCCGAATTGATATTCAAATTACTAATTTCATATCTATTTTCGTCTTTCAATAATTTATCAAAAGTTGATTTGTTTGATTCAAACTCTTTCAAACGTGAATCATTTTTTTCTGTTTCACTATATTTTGCAAACCATTTTTCTGATTCTGAATATTTTTGATTGATTCTTAAAAAATAGGCATATCTGAAATAATCTTGTGGTTTCACATCAGATGCTGAAACTACTTTTGCAAAATAATTTTCGGCTTTGTCATAGCTTCCCAACATGTAATAACTTTCGCCCAACTGTCTGTATATTTCAGTTGTTTTCGGACTTGCTTTTTCGTAGCTTTCAATGGCTTTCGAGTAGTTATATTTTTTATAACTTTTTTCGCCATTTTTTATTTTTGAACTTTGTGCAAATACAATTGAAGATGCCGATAATAGCATTATACCAGCAAAAAGGTGTTTAAATTTTTTCATATATTTTATTTCAATGTCTTATTAAAAAAATCTTGGTGAATTTACTCTTCCTTTATCTTTAAATATAAAATCGTAACTCAACATTATTTCATGACTTCCATTATTGTACTTAAATGTTTTTATACCATAAGACCAATCAAATGAATATCCAATATGAAATTGATCAGTAATATTATAACCAACCAAAACACCCAATGCATCGCCTGTTCTATACATCAATCCTGCTAATAGTTTTTTATCAAAAATAAATGATGCTGTAATATCGGCTTGAATTGGTGCAGCTGTTGTGATTTTTATAAAAGTGGTTGGTTTTAAATCTATGTTATCTGTAAGTTTAAAAATTGTTCCTGCAATTACAAAATAGTGACGTTGTTCTTTTGCAATTTTTGTTGCCGAACCTGAATCGTATGTTTTGATATTGTTCTCCAACAATTTTGGTGTAGAAATTCCTGCATAAAATTTTTGTCTTGAATAATAAATTCCAAAACCAAAATTTGGTAAAAACTTACTAGTTGTGTTGGTTTGAAATGAAACATCTGTTTGGTCATCCAAAGCAATAGAATTCAAATTCAGTTGCATATAATTAAATCCTCCTTTTAAACCAAACGATAATTTTGATTTCGCATTCAGCTTAATCATGTAAGCAAAATCAATGTATGCAGATGTGTTTTTTAGTGGTCCTATTTGGTCGTTTACAACTGAAAAACCTATACCAATTTTATCGCTTTTTAAAGGTGTATGCAAAGTCAATGTTTGTGTTGTTGGTGCACCTTTAAAACCTGTCCATTGCGAACGATTTAAAGCAGTAACTGTTAAAGCATCTCTACTTCCTGCATAACCAGGGTTTACAGCCAATGTGTTATACATGTAATGTGTGAACATTGCATCCTGCTGTGCATAAGTAGTAAAACTTATAATTGCTAAAGCAAATAGAGTACTAATTTTTTTTACGTTTTTCATTTTTTTATCTAATTAAAATTTGAATTAACAAATCAATTTCTTTATCTGTTTAAGTATATTGAGCCTTTCATCATTTCAGAACCATCACCCAAATCAAGTAGGTAGAAATATGTTCCTGTTGGTAAATCATCTCCACCAATTCTCAACCCTTCGGTTGCTTTTCCATCCCACTTGTTTACATAAGGATTTGCTTCATATACTTTATTTCCCCAACGATTGAATATTATTAATTTATTGTTTGGATATCTATCAATTCCAGTAATCACAAACAAGTCATTTGTTCCATCACCATTTGGTGAAAATCCTTCAGGGATAAACAATCCACCTGTTACTGTAACATAAACTGATGCTGTATCTGAACATAATCCACTATCGGCTGCTGTTAATATTACCATATATGTTCCAGTAACTGTGTAGTTGAAATTCGCATCTGTTGTTGTTACTGTTGTTCCAGCTACATCTCCAAAAGTCCAACTATAAATAGTTGCATTTTGACTTGTGTTGGTAAAGTTCACTGATAATGGGGCTGAACCTGTTGCAGGATCAGGATTAGTAGTAAACGATGCTACTGGGAATGTTCCGCTTGGAGTTACAATAGCTGTATCCGTTGCCGAACAACCGCCTCCATTCATAACAGTTAATACATACGTTCCTGCCTGATTTACAAGCGGTGTGGTTGTATTTCCACCCGATAGAATGTTTCCACTTATTGCAGTCCATAAGTAAGTTGCTCCCGAAGTTGAAGCACTACCATCAAGCATCACAGTATCTAAACCACAATTAATTTTTTGATCTAAACCAGCATTAGCTATTGGTAAATCATTAATTGTTACTGTTACAGAGCTTGTGTTTACACAGGTTCCATTTGTAGTATAAGTTACTGTATAAACTCCTGTTGTACTTGATGAAGGAGTTATCACACCTGAAGAAGTAATTGTTAATCCTGAAGGAGTTGAACTAAACAAACCACCTGCAAGACCTGTTATTGTTGGAGTTTGGTCGCTCAATGATTGACAGAATGCTACTGCAGAATAATTGAAACTTGCATTGTCAAGTGGATTAATAGTAATTGTTGTACTATCTACTACACCCGCACAACCACCAGAAGAAGCAATCGTGTTTGTTACAGTATAAGTACCAGGAGTACTTGCTGTTAAATCAATAACACCTGTTATAGAATCAATAACTATTCCTGTAGGCGCAGTAAATATTCCACCACTTGCTCCTGTACCAAAAGTAGGAGAAGGATTTGTTCCTCCTTGACAATAAGTACCTCCTGTATAACTAAATGTTGCCAAAAATGCATCTGTAATAGTTACACTCACAGACGTTGAAGTTGGGCAAGGTCCTGCAGTTGCATAAGTAACTGTGTAAGTACCTAAAGTACTTGCTGATAAATTAATTACTCCAGTTGATACATCTATTGATAACAAAGCAGAAGATGAACTAAACAAGCCACCAGCTACTGCAAATGTTGGAACTGGATTAGTACCCGACTGACAGAAAGTAGATGTACCATAAGATAAATACAAAGAATCTGTAGGAGTTATGGTTACTACTGAAGAATCGGAAGCAGAAGCACATCCACCAGCAGCAGCATCAAAATTTGTTACCGTCTAAGTGCCTG
>JAYTXX010000019.1:0-8920 GCA_043742725.1 Bacteroidota bacterium
AGTGTTTAAAGGTTATTTATGATTTTATATTTTTTAATTAATATATATAATTTGTTTTTTAATGCATAAACAGAAAAAATATTTAATTGATTCTATTAAATTTAAGTTATCAAAAATGATAAAATAAGTATGTTAATTTACAATACAAATTTTAAATTTTGTAAATACCACATTGCTTACTATTATGAGTTCATAAAAATTCCCGACACTTTGTCAGAGAATTGTTTTTAATTACCTTTGTTGTCCATAAAAAATAAAATGTACGGAAACAAAGTAATTGACGAAAGCAAACAAGGAGAAGCTTTGATGGTTGAAAAACCAAAAGAAGCAAATGGGAAAAAACTTTTTTTAGAAAGTTATGGTTGTGCTATGAATTTTTCGGATAGCGAAATTGTTGCATCTATATTGAAAGATAAAGGTTTTGAAACTACAAATGATTTTTTTGAAGCAGATGTAATATTTGTAAATACTTGTGCTATTCGTGAAGGAGCAGAACAGCGTGTTCGTCAGCGATTGACAGAATATAAAAAGGCGAAGAAGATAAATCCAGATTTAATTGTTGGTGTTTTGGGTTGTATGGCAGAGCGATTGAAATCACAATTCCTTGAAGAAGAAAAATTAGTTGATATTGTTGTTGGACCCGATGCTTACCGCAGTTTGCCCGAATTAATTGAAATTGCTGAAACAGGACAAAAAGCGGTGAATGTGCTTTTATCAAAAGAAGAAACCTACGCTGATATTGCACCTGTTCGTTTGGGAAGCAATGGAGTTACAGCATTCATAAGCATTACACGAGGTTGCGACAATATGTGTGCATTTTGTGTAGTGCCATTTACAAGAGGAAGAGAGCGTAGTCGCGACCCAGAAACAATTGTAAAAGAAGCAAAAGAATTATTTAATCAAGGATACAAAGAAGTAACATTGCTTGGGCAAAATGTAGATTCTTATTTGTGGACAGGTGGTGGTTTGAAAAAAGAAAATCCGTCAAACGAAGAATTAAAAAACGCTACCACTTTTGCACAACTTTTAGAAAAAGTAGCATTGATAAATCCCGATTTGCGTGTTCGTTTTAGCACATCGCATCCAAAAGATATGACAGATGATGTGCTTCACACAATTGCAAAACATGAAAACATTTGCAACTACATTCACTTGCCTGTTCAATCAGGAAATTCACGCATTTTAGAAATGATGAATCGTGGTTACACACGAGAATGGTATTTGAATCGTATTGCTGCTATTCGCAAAATTATTCCCGATGCAGGAATTTCTATGGATATTATCACTGGTTTTTGTAGCGAAACAGAAGAGGAACATGCAGATACTTTATCGTTGATGGAATATGTAAAATATGATTTTGGTTATATGTTCGCATACAGCGAACGTCCGAAAACCTTGGCAGAGCGTAAATACAAAGATGATGTACCAACAGAAGTAAAAAGTAGAAGATTGGCTGAGATTGTTGAATTGCAATTAAAACATTCGGCAGAGCGCACCAAACAAGGTGTTGGAAAAGTACATAGAGTTTTGGTTGAAGGAACATCAAAAAAATCGAAAGAAGAATTGTTTGGAAGAAATTCGCAAAACACTGTTGTTGTTTTCCCGAAAGAAAATTATAAAAAGGGAGATTATGTAAATGTATTAGTTACTGATTGTACTGGGGGAACGCTGATTGGAAAAGCAGTTTAAATTTTTACCACTAAGGCACAAGAACACATAGAGGCACTTAGAAAATAATCTGTGTTGTATAAAAAAGACATGCACAGAGATTTAAATTTATATTAAATTTTTAAAAATGAATTTACAAGATATAAAAAATAGATTTGGGATTATTGGTAGTTCGCCTGCGCTCGATAGAGCAATAGATATTGCAAAACAAGTTGCACCAACAGATTTAACTGTTTTAATTACAGGAGAAAGTGGAACAGGAAAAGAAGTTTTTCCACAAATTATTCATGCGTTAAGTGCGCGCAAACACGGACAATACATTGCGGTAAACTGCGGTGCAATACCAGAAGGCACAATAGATTCAGAATTATTTGGTCACGAAAAAGGTTCATTTACAGGAGCACACGAAGCACGAAAAGGATATTTTGAAGTTGCAAATGGTGGAACTATTTTTTTGGATGAAGTAGCCGAAATGCCTATTGCTACACAAGCACGATTACTTCGTGTTTTAGAAAGTGGAGAATTTATAAAAGTTGGCTCGTCAAAAGTTTTGAAAACAGATGTGCGTGTAGTGGCTGCAACAAACGTAAATATTCAACAAGCAATTGAAAAAGGAAAATTTCGTGAAGACCTTTATTATCGCTTGAATACAGTGCCTATTATAATGCCGCCATTGCGCGAGCGCAAACAAGATATTTATTTATTGTTCCGAAAATTTGCTTCCGATTTTTCTGCAAAATATAGAATGCCTACTATTAAATTAGATACGGATGCAGAGAAAATTTTAACCAATTATTATTTTCAAGGAAATGTTCGTCAGTTAAAAAATATTACAGAACAAATTTCGGTAATTGAAAAAACACGCGATATTAATGCTGAAACATTATTGAAATATTTACCAATCAATCAAACTTCACAATTGCCTGTATTAGCAAGCAATTCGGGAAACTCAAACAACGATTTCAACGAACGGGATATTTTGTACAAAGTATTGTTTGATATGAAAAAAGATTTAACGGATTTAAAAAAAATTGTGGTTGATTTAATTGAAAATGATAATCAACTCAACCAAGATTTTCAACCAGAAAATGCACAAATAATAAAAAAACTTTATCAAGAAGTTGGTAGTCCAGAAACTACAATTCAATTGGGTTACAACACTACTAACAGTCCTTCAATAATAAAAGAAAGCCCAAAAGTTATTGAAGTAGAAGAAAATTTTTCGTTGCAAGAAATAGAAGAAGATATGATAAAAAAAGCACTTACAAAACACAAAGGAAAGCGTAAGAATGCGGCTAAAGAATTGGGAATTTCGGAACGAACACTTTACAGAAAAATTAATGAATACAGTATTAAATAGTTATTAGTTAATAGTTACTAGTTATTAGTAAATAGGCAATAGTGAATAGTGTTTATAGTTAAAAAATTGAAAAATAATTACTCAAATAAAATTAGTTTAAAGCAGTTTATTTCTATTGCTTATTGCCTATTTTCTATTGCCTATTTTTCTGGTTGTAAAATGCATTATGGCTTTAATGGCGCAACTATTCCACCTGAAGCAAAAACAGTTTCTGTTCAATATTTTCAAAACAATGCATCACTTGCACCACCAACATTAAGTCAATCTTTTACCGAAACATTGCGAAATAAAATGAGTTCGCAAACTCGTTTAGCACTTGTAAACAAAGCAGGAGATTTGAATTTTGAAGGAAGTGTTACCAACTATTCAACAGCTCCAATAGCTGTACAAAGCACTGATTTAGCGGCATTGAATAGATTAACAATAACTGTGAATGTAAAATATACTTGTAGCTTTGACGAGAAAAAAAATTTTGAACAATCATTTACTCGCTTTGCCGATTATACAAGTTCGCAAAGTTTAACAGCAGTAGAAAATCAATTGATTACAGATATTGATGAGCAATTGGTACAAGATATTTTTAATAGAGCATTAAACGATTGGTAACAAAACGTGAACAAAAATCAATTTATATCCTATCTCGAAAATACCGATAAATTATCGGTGAATGATAGCGTTTTGCTTGCTGATGTTGTTTCTAATTTTCCATTTTTTCAAACAGCACATTTGTTGTATGCCAAAAGTTTGCACAATGTTCAAAGTATTCATTACAACAATCAATTGAAAATTACTGCTACGTATGCTACCGACAGAAAAGTGCTACATCGCTTAATTACAAAGAAAACAGAAACTATTTTAGAAAATGAAATTGAAAATAAAAAGGTTGAAAAAGAAGTTGTTGAATTAGTAAAAGAAGAAATTATTGAGCAAAGTATAAAGCCAATCATTGAAGAAATTAAAATTGAAATTCCTCCAAGAGAAGTAGTAGAAGAAAAAGTAATTGAAAAAATTTCAGAAACAATAAAAGAAGAAAAAATTGCCGAATTAGAAGGTGAATATTTAACAGCGGCAGCAAATGCTATTGTTGAAATTGAGGTTGTAAATCCAGAATCTACGATTGAAGAATTTGAGCAAGAAAAAATTATAGAAACAATTGAATCGAACTTTGTTTTAAATACAACAGTTGAAATAATTGAAGAAAAGAAAATAGAAAAAAAATCAGAAACTAATTTTGATGAAAACCAATCGCATTCTTTTTCAGATTGGCTTAAACATCCAACTGCTGAAGAAAATGAAAATAAAAAAGAAGAACAACAATTAAGTGCATTTGAGCTAATTGATAAATTTATACGCGAAGAACCAAAAATATCAAAACCCAAAACAGAATTTTACAATCCAGTGAATATGGCAAAGCAAAGCGTAGCCGATGACATTACCTTTGTGAGCGAAACTTTGGCAAAAATATTTGTGCTACAAGGCAATTATACAAAGGCTTTGAAAGCTTATGAAAATTTACGTTTGAAATATCCAGAAAAAAGACTTTACTTTGCAGCCCAAATTAAAAATTTAAGAAAACTTATTAATCAACAAAAACAGTAAACGCATGGGAACAATTATTTCAATTTTGATAGTTATAGTATGTATTCTTTTAATACTCGTTGTATTAGTTCAAAACGCTAAAGGTGGCGGATTAGCATCATCTTTTTCTTCTTCTAATCAAGTAATGGGAGTTCGTAAAACAGCTGATTTTTTAGAAAAAGCAACTTGGACATTAGCAGTTTCATTATTAGTATTGAGTTTAGTTTCTACAGCATATAACAAACCAACACAAGGTGCTGCGGCTGCAACCGAATCGGCAACTCGTAAAATGAACGAGGCAAATGGAAATGCCGCTCCTGCTGGAACACAAGCACCAATTCCTGCATCAACAGACACAACAAAAAAATAATTTCATACGCATTGATTAAAAAATGTCAGAGTGGCACAAGCATCTCTGACATTTTTATTTTATAAAAGAGAAAACAGAAAAATTGTCGTTTAATACACGCAATTAAACTGTTGGTATAATTTCTGACAAAGCCAGAACGCAATAAAAAAATTAATAAATAAAAACTCAAATAAAATAAAAACAAAATGGCAAAATTAAGTATCAAACCACTGGCAGACCGCGTAATTGTTGAAGCTGCTGCCGCTGAAGAAAAAACTGCAGGAGGAATTATTATTCCAGACACAGCAAAAGAAAAACCACAAAAAGGAAAAGTACTAGCTGTAGGAACTGGAAAAAAAGATGAGCCAATGACTGTGAAAGTTGGCGATACTGTTTTGTATGGTAAATACGCTGGAACCGAAATTCAAGTAGAAGGAAAAGACCTTTTGATTATGCGTGAAAGCGATATTTTCGCAATCGTTTAGTTTAATAATTACAAATCAACAAATCATTAACTAAAAACTTTTAACTAACAACCATTAACTAAAAACTAAAATTATGGCAAAAGATATTTTTTATAATGTAGATGCACGCGACCGTTTAAAAAATGGTGTTGATGCATTGGCAAATGCAGTAAAAGTTACACTTGGACCAAAAGGTCGTAATGTAATTATTGACAAAAAATTTGGTGCACCAATCATCACAAAAGATGGTGTTACTGTAGCAAAAGAAATTGAATTGAAAGATGCAGTAGAAAACATGGGAGCACAAATGTTGAAAGAAGTTGCTTCTAAAACTGCTGATGCTGCTGGTGATGGAACTACTACTGCTACTGTATTAGCACAAGCAATTGTTACAGCTGGAATTAAAAACGTAGCTGCTGGTGCAAACCCAATGGACTTGAAACGTGGAATTGACAAGGCTGTTAGCGCAGTTGTTGAAACTTTAAAATCACAATCGAAAAAAGTTGGTGATGATATTAAAAAAATTGAACAAGTAGCAACTATCTCTGCAAACAACGATAGCACTATTGGAAAGCTAATTGCAGAAGCAATGGGAAGAGTAAAAAAAGAAGGTGTTATCACTGTTGAAGAAGCAAAAGGAACTGAAACTACGGTAGAAGTTGTGGAAGGAATGCAATTCGATAGAGGATATATTTCTCCATATTTTATTACTGATGTAGATAAAATGCAAGCAGTATTAGAAACACCTTTGATTTTAATTTACGAGAAAAAAATCTCTGGAATGAAAGAGCTTTTGCCAATATTGGAAAAAGCAGTTCAAACAGGAAAACCAATTTTAATTATTGCTGAAGATGTAGATGGCGAAGCTTTACAAACATTGGTAGTAAACCGTTTGCGCAGTTCATTAAAAATTGCTGCTATAAAAGCACCAGGATTTGGCGATAGAAGAAAAGCTATGTTAGAAGACATTGCAATTTTAACTGGCGGTGTTTTCATCAGCGAAGAGCGTGGATTCAAATTGGAAAATGCTGAACTAAACATGTTAGGTAAAGCAGAAAAAGTTACTATTGATAAAGACAATACAACTATTGTTGGTGGAGCTGGTAAAAAAGTTGAAATCACTGCTCGTGTAAATCAAATAAAAGCACAAATAGAAAGTACAACTTCTGATTACGATAGAGAAAAATTGCAAGAGCGTTTAGCAAAATTAGCTGGCGGTGTTGCAGTGCTTTATGTTGGAGCAGCTACGGAAGTAGAAATGAAAGAAAAGAAAGACCGTGTGGATGATGCATTAGCGGCTACTCGCGCTGCTGTGGAAGAAGGAATTGTACCGGGAGGTGGAGTTGCATACATTCGTTGTATTGATGCTTTGGAAAAACTAAAAGGAGCAAACGAAGATGAAACAACTGGTATTGCTATTATCAAACGTGCTATTGAAGAACCATTGCGCCAAATTGTTGCAAATGCAGGACTTGAAGGTGCTGTGATTGTACAAAAAGTTCGTGAAGGAAAAGCAGACTTTGGTTACAATGCTCGTACTGATAAATTTGAAAATTTATTAGCAGCTGGTGTAATTGACCCAACTAAAGTTACTCGTATTGCATTAGAAAATGCAGCATCAATTGCAGCAATGCTTTTAACAACAGAATGTGTGTTGGCTGAATCAAAAGAAGATGCACCAGCAATGCCAATGGGAAACCCAGGAATGGGCGGTATGGGCGGTATGATGTAGGTTACGAATAATACAAATCGATACGAATTTACAAATGTGTCGAAAACAAAAAACCTTTCTGTTTCCAGAAAGGTTTTTTGTTGTTTTAAAATGAATAGTTACAAAGTTTACCAAACATAGATTTGTATATTAGTACAAATTTGTAATTCGTTTTATTTGCTTAACAATTCTTTTACAAGTGTTGAAATAATTTTTCCATCGGCTTTACCTGCTAATTGCTTTGAAGCTACTCCCATTACTTTACCCATATCTGCTGGAGACAATGCACCAACAGTTGCTATAATTTTCACAAGCTCTGCTTTTATTTCTTCTTCGCCCATTTGTTTTGGTAAATACGCTTCAATTATTGAAGCTTGTGAAAGTTCCACCTCTGCAAGGTCTGCACGATTTTGTGTTTTGTAAACATCAGCAGTTTCTTTGCGTTGCTTCACCATTTTTTGCAAGGCTTTCAATTCTGTATCATCGGTATATCCTTCGGGAGATGTTTTTAATAAAAGTATTGCCGATTTTACTGCACGCAATGCTTCCAGCTTTGCCGATTCTTTTGCTAACATTGCCGATTTAATGTCTGCATTTATTTTTTCTTCTAATGCCATTGTTTTAAAATTTTTAGTGAAACAAAAGTAATGAAATAGCGTTAAGAATAAAATTTATAACACAGGGAAATGAAAGAAATGATGTGCTGATAAATTGATTTGATGATGTGCTGATTGTGCGTAGTCAGTTCTAATACTTTTTGTTTTTATAAAAGGTTACATTTTTTTTACAAAAATATTTTTTTGAACTTACACAATAAAATTTAAGATTTCGAGTTGCGGGAGGTTTTTTATAAAATTGGAGGAAACTAAAAATATAAATTTTTTTCATATATATAAGTTAGATGTAAGCTTAACGACTATAAACGTTCTAATGTGTTAATAAATATTTTTAAAATACATTTTGAAACAAAACAAATTAGACTATTTTTGTCCAAACACAAATTGTCTAATGAAAACCTTTGGGGAAATTATAAAATCGAAACGTGAAGAACAAAATCTGTTGCTTCGTGAAATTTCTGCTTTAACTAATATTGATCAATCTATCATAAGCAAATTAGAAAAGGGAGAAAGAAAAGCTTCCCGAGAACAAGTATTGAAACTCGCTACGATTTATAAATTATCTGAAAGTGATTTAATAATTTCATGGCAAAGTGATAAAGTGGCTTATGATTTAATGTTAGAAAATGATGCCGAAAAAATTTTAAAAGTAGCAGAATCAAAAGTTAAATATCTTAAAACCATAAAAAAATGAAGAAGAACTTATTATCATTATTTACTGGTTGTGGCGGAATGGACATTGGTTTTGAAGGTGGGTTTAAAATTCCGAAAGCTACAATTAATACCAACATACACAAAGACTGGATTCAAAAAGAAGATGAGATATATTATTATTTAAAAGAAACCTTTTTTGAAACCAAATTCGCAAACGACATTAGCGAACACGCAAAGATTGCTTGGAATGATTACTTTTCAAAGAAACGAGGCCACGACTTAAATGGAACTTTTAGAGTTGGTAGCATTGTAGATATTGTAAAAGAATATCAAAATGGAAACAAAAAAGTATTTCCTAAAAATATAGAAATTGTTACTGGGGGTTTTCCTTGTCAAGATTTTAGCGTAGCCGGAAAACGTAAGGGATTTAATTCACACAAAGACCATCACGGAAATATTATAAATTCAGATATTCCAACAGAAGAGACGAGGGGCAAACTTTATATGTGGATGAAACAA
>JAYTXX010000020.1:0-3569 GCA_043742725.1 Bacteroidota bacterium
AATTATAATCGTAAAGAATCTGATTTAACCTGCTACACAGCCGATGAATTAACAGAACAACTCGCAAATAATAATTTCAAAAACATAAATGTATTGCAAACAAATTCGCAAAGTTTAACACAATCGTTAACAGAATTGGAACAGGGCAAAAAACTTTGGAAACTTTGTGTAATTTTAGCATTATTATTTTTAGCAACAGAAGTTTTGCTTTTAAGATTTATGAAAGGATAAAAGCAAATTGATAAATCAATAAATTATGAATATACTCATCAAATCGGCTCACATCATTGATTCTAAGTCGGTACATAATGACAAAGTGATGGACATTTTAATTGAAAATGGAATGATTACTTCCATCAAATCAAAAATAAATTCAGAGAAAAATGTAAAAGTAATTGAAGCTGAAAACCTTCATATTTCAACAGGCTGGATGGATATGCAAGTGAATTTTTGCGACCCTGGATTTGAACACAAAGAAGATTTAGAAAGCGGAATAAAAGCCGCTACATCTGGCGGATTTACAAGTGTGGCAATAGTTTCATCAACCAATCCTCCTATTCATTCAAAAGCAGAAGTGCTATATATTAAAAACAAAACAGCTGATGCAATCGTAGATGTATATCCAATTGGGGCACTATCGCACAAACTCGAAGGACAAGATATTTCTGAAATGTATGATATGCAACAAGCAGGTGCTGTGGCTTTTTCGGATGATAAAAAATCGGTAAACAATGCAGGTTTATTGATGCGAGCATTGCTTTATGCAAAAAATTTTAATGGATTAATTATTACACATTGTGATGAAAAATCCATTTCACAAGATGGGCAAATGAATGAAGGATTTGTTTCTACAAGGCTTGGTTTAAAAGGGATTCCAGCACTTGCTGAAGAAGTAATGGTGAACAGAAATATTTTTTTAGCAGAATACACCGAATCGCCAATTCACATTGCAAACATCTCTACTCAAAAATCGGTGGAGCTTATAAAACAAGCCAAAGCAAAAGGTTTGAATGTAACTGCATCGGTAAATGTTTACAACATTGCATTAGATGATAGTAGCTTAATGGAGTTTGACAGCAACTATAAATTAAATCCTCCATTGCGCACAAAAACTGATATAGAAGCTTTGCGAAAAGGTATTGCTGATGGTACAATTGACGCCATCACAAGCGACCACAGACCACAAGATATTGAATCGAAAAATGTAGAATTTGATTACGCATCAAATGGAATGATTGGCTTGGAAACTGCATTTGCACTGATAAATTCCAACAAAGGAAAAATAAAATTAGAAACCATTATTGATACGCTCACCATTAATCCAAGAAGCATTTTAAAATTACAACAACACAAAATTGCCGAAGGTGAACAAGCAAATATTACACTCTTCAATCCTGAAAAAGAATGGACAGTAGAGAAAAAACACATTCAATCAAAATCGGTAAACACGCCATTTATTGGAAAAAAATTGAAAGGAAAAGTAATTGGCATCATTAACAAAAAACAAATAAACTTACAATCATATTAATTTTTTAGCAATGAAAAACACAACAAAATTAGGCTTTGGAACAAAAGCAATACACGCAGGACAAGAGCCAGATCCAACAACGGGAGCAATTATGACTCCTATTTTTCAAACATCAACATACACACAAGCAAGCCCTGGAAACCACAAAGGATATGCCTATGCAAGAGGAAAAAATCCAACACGAAGTGCATTGGAAAAATGTTTGGCAGAATTGGAAGGAGCAAAATATGCTTTGTGTTTTAGTAGTGGAATGGGCGCTATTGACGCTGTTGCAAAACTTTTACGCCCAGGCGATGAAGTAATTACAGGCGATGATTTGTATGGTGGAACATATAGAATGTTTACAAAAGTATTTGCAAATTTTGGAATCAAATTTCATTTCATTGACATGAAAGATGCGAACAACATCAAAAAATATATCAACGCAAATACAAAAATGATTTGGCTGGAAACACCTACCAATCCTACAATGCAAATTATAGACATTGAAGCTTGTGCAAAAATTGCAAAAGAAAATAAATTAATTTGTGCTGTGGACAACACATTTGCTTCGCCTTATTTACAAAATCCAATTGCGCTTGGTGCTGACATTGTGATGCATTCGGTTACAAAATATTTAGGTGGACACAGCGATGTGATTATGGGTGCGTTGTGTGTGAGTGATGAAAATTTATACACACAACTTGCATTTATACACAACAGCTGTGGCGCTACTCCCGGACCAATGGATAGTTTTTTGGTATTGCGTGGAATTAAAACATTGCACATTCGCATGGAACGTCATTGTTTTAATGGACAAAAAGTTGCAGAATTTTTGAAAACACATCCAAAAATTGATAAGCTGTATTGGCCCGGATTTACTGACCATCCAAATCATGAGATTGCTAAAAAACAAATGCGCGATTTTGGCGGAATGATTTCATTTTCGTTGAAAGGAAACAAACAAGAAGAAGCATTTAAAATTGCTTCGAGTATGAAAGTTTTTTCGTTAGCTGAATCATTGGGTGGCGTGGAATCATTAGTCAATCATCCAGCAACAATGACACACGCTTCAATTCCGAAAGATGAGCGCGACAAAGCTGGTGTTGTAGAATCATTGCTGCGATTGAGTATTGGCATTGAAAATATTGAAGATTTAATTGAAGATTTAAAACAAGCATTGAGCTAATTATTATTTTCTAACAAATAAAACAATGAATTATTACTACATAACAGGAACAAGCAGAGGAATAGGCAAAGCATTTGCGATGCATTTATTAGAAAATCCTTCAAACAAAGTAATTGGAATTTCTCGCCAATGCACTATTGAACATAAAAATTACAAACACGTTTATTTAGATTTAACGGATTGCGACTCAATAGCAAAATTCAAATTTACATTGCATGCCAAAGCGCAAAAAATATATTTGATAAACAATGCAGGTTCATTGGGCTTTATAAAGCCTATAGGAAAATTAGATACGGATACTATCATAAAAAATTACACACTTAATTTAATTGCACCAAGTGTTTTAACAAATGAATTTATAAAATGTTATAATTCTATTGATTGCGAAAAAGTAATTGTAAACATGAGTTCTGGTGCAGGAAAAAATCCAATTGATGGATGGGCAATTTATTGCGCATCAAAAGCAGGATTAGATATGTTTAGTCGTGTGATTGATGTAGAACAAAAAATAAGAGTAAATCACCCTGAAGAAAATATTCACAAAGCATTTAAAATTATTTCAGTTGCTCCAGGTGTTGTAAACACTGCAATGCAAAGCGAAATAAGAAATGTATCGAAAGCAGATTTTAGCAAAGTGGACGATTTTATTGCCTACAAAATGAACAATCAACTTGCAGAACCAGAAACTATTTCAAAAAAATATTTGAAATTATTTGATGGAATTAATAAAATACAAGATGTATTAATTTCGATTAAAGACTATGATTAAAATACATAATATTTTAATATAAAGCACGTCATTGCGAGGAACGAAGCAATCTCTTTATAAAGCATTATGTATAGATTGCTTCGTTCCTCGCAATGACAACAAAA
>JAYTXX010000021.1:0-5266 GCA_043742725.1 Bacteroidota bacterium
TTAAAACCGCAATCATTGAAAGATGTTTGCGGTTTTAAATTTTTATATACGGCTTGATTATATTTCCTTAAAAACATTGACAAGTATTACACAGAAAGCGATTCAACCTCTAAACAAAAAATTGTGAGTTCGATTTTTCCTGAAAAATTGATTTTTGAAAATAATGGCGTTCAAACTCTAAAAATAAATAAAGCAGTTGCTCTATTGTGTAGTAATAATAATACTTTCAAAGGATTAAAAAAAGAAAAGCACACCGATTTTGGTGTGCTTTCACTTGGAGTGATCTTGTAGGGATTCGAACCCCAAACCTTCTCATCCGTAGTGAGATGCTCTATCCAGTTGAGCTACAAAACCATTTTTTGTTTTTAAAGAGGTGCAAATATAAGTAAAACATTTATATCGCAATGTGCTAACAAAAAAAATATTGTGCGTTTTGTTTTAAAGATATTGCAAGCCAATCCTTTAAATTGTAATACATTTGCATTAACCAATTAAAAATAATATACCATGACACCAACAGTATTTCCAACTATTTTTATTGTATTAGCACTGTTGCTATTATTCTTATCATTTGTAACCATTCCGCAAGGCTCCATTGGAGTAGTTACCATTTTTGGAAAATACAAACGAATTATGAGTCCAGGATTGAATTTAAAAATACCTTTTATAGAAGTAATTTATAAAAAAGTATCAATACAAAATCGTTCGGTAGAATTGGAATTTCAAGCTATTACTATTGACCAAGCGAATGTGTATTTTAAAGCAATGCTGTTGTATGCAGTTGTAAATACAAATGAAGAAAGTATTAAAAATGTTGCCTTTAAATTTATTGATGATAGAAATTTTATGCAAGCTTTGGTACGTACTATCGAAGGCTCTATTCGTGGTTTTGTGGCAACAAAAAAACAATCAGAAGTTTTATCATTACGTAAAGAAATTGTAGAAGATGTGAAAGAACAAATTGACCAAACCCTTGAAACATGGGGTTATCACCTACTCGATTTGCAATTAAATGATATTACTTTTGATGAAGCAATTATTAAATCTATGGCACAAGTTGTGGCTTCAAGTAATTTGAAAGCCGCTGCTGAAAACGAAGGACAAGCATTATTAATTACAAAAACAAAAGCAGCTGAAGCAGAAGGTAACGCAATAAAAATTGCGGCTGAAGCAGAAAGATTAGCCGCACAACTTCGTGGACAAGGAGTTGCTTTGTTTCGTGAAGAAGTAGCAAAAGGTATGAGCCAAGCTGCAAAGGAAATGGAACAAGCAAATCTAGATACATCAGTAATTTTATTTTCGATGTGGACAGAGGCAATCAAAAATTTTGCTGAATATGGAAAAGGAAATGTAATTTTCCTTGATGGTTCGAGCGACAATATGCAACGCACCATGCAAGAAATGATGGCAATGAATAATTTGATGAAACCAAAAAATTCAACAGATACAATCAAAAAAAAATAAAAAATAATTTTAATTAAATCGCATAAGAGTAAAAACTTTTGTGCGATTTTTTTCTTTGCTCAAATGAATCAATTAGCAATTCTTCCTTCTGTTTATTTAGGTCCAATTCAATATTTTCAAAAATTAAATTTTTATCCAAATTGTGTTATTGAACAGCACGAAAATTTTATTAAACAAACATTTCGAAGTCGTTGTGATATTTATTCGCCAAATGGAATTTTAACATTGAGCATTCCGCTCACACATCGCAATAAACGACAAGCAATAAAGGATGTAAAAATTTCGTATGAATACAATTGGCAAACATTGCATTGGCGTTCATTGGAATCGTGTTACAGGCGCTCACCTTTTTTTGAATATTTTGAAGATGATTTTCGTCCTTTTTATTTCGATAAAAAACATGATTTTTTAATTGATTTCAACGAAGCTATTCAACAAGAAATTTTAAAACTTTTGAAACTAAAAACAAATTACAACTTTACTTCTACTTATAACAAAACAGCTGAAAACACTGATGATTTTCGCCACATTATTTCTCCAAAACAATCACTTCATTTAGATACAAATTTTATTACAAAACCTTATTATCAAGTATTTGAAACTAAACATGGATTTATTCCAAATTTGAGCATTGTTGATTTACTTTTCAATGAAGGCTCACGCACATTGGATTATATCTAAATCAAACTTATACATAAAAACACGAAACCAATTTTGTTCTTATATTTGAACCAATTATTAAACAAACATTATGAATATTGAATTTAATAAAAACGAAGATAAAATGAACTTGCTCATTTCGGCAATGGAGCAAAAATTGGCGAAAATATATTTGGGTGGAGGAAAAAGTAAAATTGAAAAACAACACGAACAAGGAAAATTAACTGCGCGTGAACGTATAGAATATTTAATTGATAAAGATTCTAAAACCATTGAAATTGGTGCATTTGTGGGCGATGATATGTATAAAGAACATGGTGGTTGTCCGGCAGGTGGAGTTGTAATTGTGATTGGTTATGTGAGTGGTAAGCAATGTATCGTTGTGGCAAATGATGCTACAGTAAAGGCTGGCGCTTGGTTTCCTATAACAGGAAAAAAGAATTTGCGTGCACAGGAAATTGCAATGGAAAATCGTTTGCCAATTATTTATTTGGTTGATAGTGCTGGTGTTTATTTGCCAATGCAAGATGAAATTTTTCCTGATAAAGAACATTTTGGACGCATATTCAGAAACAATGCTGTGATGAGCAGTATGGGAATATTACAAATTTCAGCGGTGATGGGAAGCTGCGTTGCTGGCGGTGCTTATCTCCCAATAATGAGTGATGAAGCCATGATTGTGGACAAAACAGGAAGTATATTTCTTGCTGGTTCATATTTAGTTAAAGCTGCAATTGGCGAAAACATTGACAATGAAACATTGGGTGGTGCAACTACACATTGCGAAATTTCTGGAGTTACCGATTATAAATGTGCTGATGATAAGGATTGCTTAACACGCATTCGTAATATTATGAGCAAAATTGGTGATTTTGATAAAGCTGGTTTTAATCGTATTGAAACAAAAGAACCGAAAAAAAATCCAAAAGAAATGGTTGGAATTATTCCAGCCGCACGTGATCAGCAATATGATATGCACGAAATTATAGAACGATTAGTTGACGATTCGGATTTTGAAGAATACAAAGAAGGCTACGGACAAAGTATTTTATGTGGGCTTGCTCGCATTGATGGTTGGAGTGTTGGAATTGTTGCCAATCAACGCAAAGTAGTAAAAAGCAAAAAAGGTGAAATGCAATTTGGCGGAGTAATTTATAGCGATAGTGCTGATAAAACTGCACGTTTTATTATGAATTGTAATCAAAAGAAAATTCCATTATTATTTTTGCAAGATGTTACAGGCTTTATGGTTGGCTCACGTTCGGAGCATGGAGGAATAATTAAAGATGGAGCAAAATTAGTAAATGCAATGAGCAATTCAGTTGTTCCAAAATTTACAGTTATTATTGGAAACAGCTATGGTGCTGGAAATTACGCAATGTGTGGCAAAGCATACGACCCTCGTTTAATTGTTGGTTGGCCCACTGCACAAGTTGCTGTGATGGGTGGAGCGCAAGCTGCGAAAGTTTTAGTGCAAATAGAAGTTGCATCATTGAAAGCAAAAGGTGAAACAATTACTCCAGAAAAAGAAGCTGAATTATATAATAAAATTAAAGACCGTTACGATTCTCAAACATCACCATACTATGCCGCAGCAAGGCTTTGGTTAGATGCAATTATTAATCCTATTGATACTCGCAAATGGATTTCGATGGGAATTGAAGCGGCAAACCACGCTCCTATTACAAAAGCATACAATGTTGGCGTGATTCAAACGTAAATTTTTGAAAATATTTTTTAATATTATAATTTAAAAATAGTTACAAAATTTGTCTCATTTGCCCACGAGTAATTTTTTTTAAATTTGCATTCCTCAAAATAAAATATAAAAAACAATGTTTGACAATTTAAGTGATAAGTTAGATAGAGCCTTTAAACTTCTAAAAGGGCAAGGAAAAATTACTGAAATAAATGTTTCGGAAACAGTAAAAGAAATACGAAAAGCGTTACTGGATGCCGATGTTAATTATAAAGTTGCTAAACAATTTACAGACAATGTAAAGGAAAAAGCAATTGGACAAAATGTGCTTACTTCAATTTCGCCAGGGCAATTAATGGTGAAAATTACACAAGAAGAATTAACAGCATTGATGGGTGGAACTACTGCCGATATTAAACTTGGCGGCAATCCAACCATTATAATGATGAGTGGTTTGCAAGGTTCTGGTAAAACCACATTCTCTGGAAAATTAGCCAATCATTTAAAAAACAAACGTGGCAAAAAACCATTATTGGTTGCTTGCGATTTGTATCGCCCTGCTGCTATTGACCAATTGCATGTTTTAGGAGAGCAAATTGGAGTTGAGGTTTATTCCGAAAAAGAAAATAAAGATGCTGTTAGCATTGCAAAAAATGCAATAAAGCAAGCAAAAGAAAATGGCAATACGGTTGTAATTATTGATACTGCTGGTCGTTTGGCTATAGATGAAGTGATGATGAACGAAATTGCTGCAGTAAAAAAAGCAATTAATCCAGATGAAATTTTATTTGTAGTGGATGCAATGACTGGTCAAGATGCTGTGAATACAGCAAAAGCATTCAACGACCGATTAGATTTTGATGGCGTTGTACTTACTAAATTAGATGGAGATACGCGTGGTGGTGCTGCACTTTCAATTAAATCGATTGTAAACAAACCAATAAAGTTTGTTGGTACTGGCGAAAAAATGGATGCGATAGATGTATTCCATCCTAGTCGTATGGCTGAACGAATTCTTGGAATGGGCGATGTGGTAACACTTGTAGAGCGTGCACAAGAACAATACAACGAAGAAGAAGCAAGAAAGTTGCAAAAGAAAATTGCAAAAAATCAATTTAGTTTCAATGACTTTTTATCACAACTTCAACAAATAAAAAAAATGGGAAACATAAAAGATTTGGTTGGAATGATTCCTGGAGTTGGTAAAGCATTGAAAGGAGTTGATGTGGATGAAAATGCGTTTAAAAATATTGAAGCAATTATTGGTTCGATGACTCCCGCAGAACGTGAAACACCCGAATTGCTTAATGGTAAACGAAGAGATAGGATTGCAAAAGGAAGCGGAACAAATATTCAGGAAGTAAATAAATTGGTGAAACAATTTGAAGATACTCGCAAAATGATGCGAATGATGGGCGATAAAAAACAAATGGCAAAAATGAT
>JAYTXX010000022.1:0-37392 GCA_043742725.1 Bacteroidota bacterium
GAACAAAATCGTGATGCACAAATGAAAAGCTTACTGATGATAGAAATTGGAGCAAATGCAGAAAAATTAATTTCTGTTTTAAACTATGATGGAATGCCAATTACAGCAGATAATATTTTGAAACAAGTTACATCTAATTTGAATCTGAAACTTAAAGTAGCAAACGCAAATAATTAAAAAGCCTCACCCTTAATCCCTCTCCAAAAGAGAGGGGTAGGAATTGAGAAGTAGAACAAAAAATATTTTTGATAACAAACAAAACTTTAAACATTACACTTTAAACTTATTTTTCAATGACATATATACGTCCAAAATTTCGCCACCCTGAATTGCCAAAAAACAAATTGGGTTATTCTGTTGATTATTACGAAGGAGCACTTTCCACGCTATGTGCAGGTTGTGGTCACGATTCTATTTCGGCTGGAATTATTCAAGCTGCTTATGAAATGAATGTGGAACCACACAAGTTGGCAAAACTTTCAGGCATTGGCTGTTCATCAAAAACACCTGCTTACTTTTTGAGTAATTCACATGGATTTAATTCTGTTCACGGTCGTATGCCTTCAGTAGCAACAGGAGCAAATTTGGCAAATCGTGATTTGATTTATTTTGGAGTTTCTGGTGATGGCGATTCTGCTTCTATTGGTATGGGACAGTTTGTACACGTTATTCGAAGAAATTTGAATATGACTTACATTGTAATGAATAATGGATGTTACGGATTAACAAAAGGGCAGGACTCTGCAACAGCAGATGCTGGTTCAAAAAATAAATCAGGAAATGTAAACTTATTTGAGTCTATTGATTTGGCAAGTTTGGCAATTGAGTTGGGAGCAACTTTTGTTGCACAAAGTTTTTCGGGAGATAAAAAACAATTGGTTCCATTGATTAAAGCGGCAATGAGCCATCCTGGATTTGCATTCATCAATGTAATTTCACCTTGTGTAACTTTCAATAACAATATGGGTTCTACCAAATCGTATGATTTTGTGCGTGAACATGTGGAAGCAACAGCAACAGTAGATTTTGTTCCAGAAATGACGGAGATTACTACCAATTATGATGAAGGAACAACCAAAAAAGTAAAAATGCATGATGGTTCTTTTATTCAATTAAATAAATTAGCCGATGATTGGGATCCATTAAACCGTCAATCGGCAATGAATGCAGTGTTAAATGCAAAAGCAAAAAACGAAATACTTACAGGACTTTTGTACATGAATCCTGAAACAAGTGATTTGCACACAACCATTCAAACCTGCGATAGACCTTTGAATACATTAACTGAAGAACAACTTTGCCCAGGAATAGAAGCATTGGAAGAAATAAATGATGGCTTAAGATAATTTTTAAAATAAAATAGTATGGATATAAAGCGCAGTTACGAAAGATTATTGGAAGGAAATAAAACGTGGGCTTCTGAAAAATTAAAACAAAATCCAAATTATTTTAAAGATTTATCACTGGGACAAAATCCGCAATATTTGTGGATTGGCTGTTCAGATAGTAGAGTTCCTGCCAACGAAATTACCAATACAAAATCGGGAGAAATATTTGTGCATCGCAACATTGCAAATGTGGTGGTGCACACGGATATGAATTTGTTGAGTGTGTTGTACTATGCAGTAGAAGTGTTGAAAGTGAAACATGTAATTGTTTGCGGACATTATGGTTGTGGAGGTGTAATAGCCGCAATGGATAATAAAGACAATGGTTTTGTAAACAATTGGTTGAGAAACATTAAAGAAGTATATGAAAAACATCACGAAGAATTAGAAACAATTACTGATTTAAAACAACGCGAAAATAGATTGGTAGAATTAAATGTGGTGGAACAAGTACATAATTTAGTAAAAACAAAAATTGTGCAACAAGCTTGGAAACGTAGCGAAATTCAAATACACGGCTGGGTGTATGGTTTCCATGATGGATTAATAAAAGATTTGAATATTAGTTACACAGATATAAATAATGTGGAACCAATATTTAGATATGATTTGTAATTAATATTTTTTATCATTTCTGTTTGTTAAAAAATCTTAATTGTTTTTATTTCCCAAAAAACATTCATTTTTTTTGTGCAATTTCGCAACCAATAAATTTATTGAGTTGAAAAAATTAATCACATACCTTCTTGTTCTATTGTCTTTTGTGGCTTTCAACTACAAATCAATAAACTATGTGCTAAAAGCAAGCAACATTTCAGTTGCTTATAATGATGATAGTGATTGTGAAGATGAAAATTCAAAGTCAGAAAAATCAAATGAAAAAGAGGAGAAAAAGGAAGTAAAAGAAGAATGTTTGTTTCCTCATTCTATTTGTGAATTAACACCTTCAGTTCAATTATCTTTAAAAAAACATTCCCAAATTTTATTTACCACTTCAGATTATAGTTTGTCAGTTTATTTTCCTCCCGAAAATTTAATTTCTTAGTTTTTAGCAAACAAACAGCATCTGCTTCGTTTGTACTTTCTATTTATTATTAATCAATAATGTGTAGTGTTCACTTTTGATTCGCTATGCTATTAATTTATATTCTATTTATGGACAAAAAAGAAATTAGTTTAAAATATTTAAAAAATGACTTGCCATCAGGGCTTGTTGTTTTTCTAGTTGCACTTCCTTTGTGTTTGGGAATTGCTTTGGCATCGGGTGCTCCTTTGTTTTCAGGTATTATAACCGGAATTGTTGGAGGTATAGTAGTTGCATTTGCTAGTGGTTCGGCATTAAGTGTAAGTGGTCCTGCTGCTGGTTTAACAGTAATTGTGTTAAATGCAATTACTCAATTAGGAAGCTATGAAGTGTTTTTGCTTGCTGTTGTTTTAGCGGGAATAATTCAAATTGTTTTAGGTTTTTTGCGTGCGGGAATTATTGCACATTATTTTCCTTCAAGTGTAATTAAAGGAATGCTTGCAGCAATTGGAATTATTTTAATATTAAAACAAATTCCACACGCTGTGGGTTTTGATAAAGACAACGAAGGGGATTTTGATTTTATTCAAATAGATGGACAAAATACTTTTTCCGAATTATTTAATTCTATCAACTATATACATATAGGAGCGCTATCAATTGCAATAGTTTCTTTATTTATTTTAATAGTATGGGAACGCCCTTTTTTAAAAAAATATTCTTTTTTTAAAATTGTTCCTGGTGCTTTATTAGCTGTAATAATGGGTGTTGTAATGAATGAGTTGTTTAAAATTTACAATCCAACTCTTGTGTTAGAAGGAAATAAATTAGTGCAGTTGCCAGTTGCCAAATCAGTTGAAGGTTTTATTAATCAATTTACTTTGCCTGATTTTTCTGCATTTAAAAACTATCAAGTATATGTGGTAGCGATAACCATAGCAATCATAGCAAGTTTGGAAACTTTGTTGAGTATTGAAGCAGCAGATAAATTAGACCCGTATAAACGCAACACACCTACAAATAGGGAGTTAAAAGCACAAGGATTGGGAAATATTATTTCAGGTTTAATTGGAGGATTGCCTTTAACAGCAGTAATTGTGCGTACTTCAGCAAATATTAGTTCGGGTGGAAAAACCAAATTGTCAGCTATTATACATGGCTTTTTGCTATTATTAAGTGTGGTTGGAATAGCTTCTGTATTAAACAAAATTCCTTTATCGTGTTTGGCAGCAGTGCTTTTAATGGTTGGTTATAAACTTGCAAAAATTTCATTATTCAAATCCATGTTTAAATTGGGTTGGGAACAATTTGTACCATTTATCGTTACAATTATTGCCATTCAATTTTCTGATTTATTAAAAGGAATTGGAATAGGAATGGTTGTTTCTCTGTTTATTATTTTGCGCAACAACTATAAGTTGGCTTATACTTCAACTAAAGAAGAACACAACGAAGAAGAAAAAATAACAATTCGATTGGCTGAAGATGTTTCATTTCTCAACAAAGGAAGCATTGCACTTTCGCTTCGTGAGTTACCCGAAAATGCTATTGTACTTATTGATGGAAGTAATTCACAGAAAATTGATATTGATGTGCTTGAAATTATTTATGATTTTATGAATAATACAGCCGCACTTAAAAACATAAAAATAGAACTAAAAAATATTCCTGAATTTAAAGGAATAGTAGGTCATTAAACAATTTTAAAAAATATAAAAATGGAAAAATCATATTTAAAATTATTCGAAAATAATAAAGCGTGGGTAGCTCAACAAAACAAAAACAATCCAAATTTTTTTAAAGAGTTGGCACAAGGGCAAAGTCCAGAATATTTGTGGATTGGCTGTTCTGATAGTCGTGTTCCTGCAAATGAAATTACAGGAACTGCACCAGGAGAAATGTTCGTTCATAGAAATATTGCAAACATGGTGGTTCATAGCGATATGAATTTATTGAGCGTACTTTCTTATGCTGTGGAAGTATTAAAAGTAAAACACATAATTGTTTGTGGACATTATGGTTGCGGAGGAGTGCTTGCTGCAATGGGAAACAAACAATTTGGATTAATTGATAATTGGTTGAGACATATTAAAGATGTTTACAAAATGCACTATCAAGAATTAGATGCAATTGAAAATATTGAACAACGAGGAAGACGTTTAGTAGAAATAAATGTAATGGAGCAGGTGTATGACTTGTGTAAAACTTCAATTGTTCAAAATGCTTGGAAAAATGAACAACCACTTCATGTTCACGGTTGGGTTTATGATTTAAACGATGGAATAATCAGAGATTTGAAAGTTACATTTACCAATAACGAAGATCTTCCTTCTGTTTATCAATTTGATAAATAATACATAACTAATAGTTTTTAACCAACAAAAGCCAATGAATTAATTTCATTGGCTTTTGTTTTCTTTAAAATTATATAAACTAATAATTTTTAGTCTTTTGTTTTTCCATTTATGGCATCATTCAAATCTTGCGCAAATTTTTTCGGTAAGGGAGAAACTGTCGCTGCCCCATAATAAGAATTTTGATAAATAATTTTTCCTGTTTCGCAATCGATAACTGAAACTTGTTTAATAAATTTATCATTGGTATCATATTCATGTTCTGTATAAAGAGAATAAATCAAAAAGCAGGAGTTCTTATCCTTTGATGCTAATTTAGATAAATCGTTCACTTCAATTTTTTCTTTTTTGAAAGCATATCCATTAAAAAATTCGTTTGTCATTTTACAATTCAAAACAAGAAGTGTTTTGTTTTTTAAAATACCGGATTCTATATTTAATGATTTATCAATGGCTTTAAGCACATCTTTATAACCACTCACGCCTTCATTTTTTTCAAATGCATCCAAACTTTGTTTTAATCCTATTACTGTTGAAGCAATCATTATTTTTATAGAAGGCTCTGGAATAAAAGTTTTAATTAAACCTGTTTTATTGTAAAAATCACGCACTTCGGGACAAAACAATGTTGCATTCATATTGGGTGTAGCTGTAACATAATCTTGGCGAACTAGAAAATCTTTATGAAAATTTATTTTTAATAATTTTTTTGACTTTCCCTGAAATATTCCAATTCCAAAACCAGTTTTATCCCAAGCATTTTGCTTAACATTAAGCACTCGCCTTTGAATTGCATTAGGATCAGCATAATAAATTGTTACAAAAAAATTATTATCGTTATCCATTAATTTGTCAGCTTCAATTACAGAAACCGTTTCTGCATAATTTGAAAATGAGGATTTAACAGCATTTTCCAACTCGGAATTTATATCATTATCAGAAGTTTTCACAACGTATAATTTACTTTGTTTCCAAGCTTCAATTTTCTTTTTAGTATCAGCATCAACAATTTGTGCTTTGTAAGCATTTGTTATTGTTAAAAATGCAAGCAATAGAAGTTTAAATTTTTTCATATTTATGTTTTTAGATTTTACCAAAAATACATTTTTATTCTCAACAATTTTAGCCACATAATAAAATACCATTGGCTTGATATCGTTAAATGATTCATTAATTCGTATGATAAAATTTAATTTTCTCTGCTCCTGAATGTATTTATTTACTTCTCGTTTGTTTCACAATAGTTTCATAAATGCTTAACATTCGCTTAACACCAAGCTCGCTTGCTTAAAATACTTTTGTTTCAGTTAAATAATAAATTAACTCACACATAAACAAAATGAAACTAACAAAAAACATTTTTTTAACATCAGCAAGTGTAATTGCATTGTTAATATTGAGTAACAAAGTAAATGCACAAGAAGTGCAAGAAAACCCAATTGATACTATTGCAAGAAGCATTGCAACAATTAAAGATGATTTAGAATTATTAAAACGAATAAAAATATCGGGTTATATTCAAGCGCAATACCAATCTGTTGATTCTGCTGGAGCACCATCATTTGCTGGTGGCGATTTTACTAATGGTGCATTAAGCCCAAGCCCTGTTAAAGATAGGTTTACAATTCGAAGAGGACGAGTAAAAGTTGTTTATGAATATGGTATTGCTACTTTTCTTTTAAATACCGATTATTCGGAAAGAGGAATATTTATGAGAGAAACATTTGTGAAAGTAACAGACCCTTGGACAAAAACATTGAGCCTTACTGTTGGTTGTTTGCAAACTCCTTTTGGTTTTGAACCAAGCCAATCGTCAAGTGTTCGCGAAACACCAGAGCGTGCAAGATACAATCAAATTTTATTTCCAACCGAACGTGATTTAGGTGCATTTGTAACATATCAAGCTCCTAAATCATCTGCATTTAAAGGTTTAGCAGCAACTGTTGCAATTGTAAATGGAAGTGGAAATGTTACAAGAGAATTTGATACACACAAAGATTATGTTGGACGAATTATTTATTCAAGAACAACTGCGAACGAAAAATTTTCTTTTAGAATAGGAGCATCTTATTATATTGGAGGATATAAACAAGGAACAAAAACAGTTTACAATAATGGTGTAAATACTACTAATGATGCAGGATTTATTGCTACAACAGATACATCGAATTTTAATGCAGTTGCTAAAAAAGAATATATGGCAGCAGATTTTGAAGTTGTTCTTGATTCTAAAATTGGTATTACTACAATTAGAGGAGAATATATACAAGGAGAACAACCCGGAGTAAACTCTTCAATGGTAAGTGCAAGTGCAGCACCAGCTTGGACTGATAAAATTTATCACAGAAATTTTAATGGTGGTTATGTTTACTTAATTCAAAACATTGGACAAACGCGTTTTCAAGTAGTAGCCAAATATGATTTTTTTGACCCGAATACAAAAATAGCAGGTAAGCAAGTTGGTAAAACAGGAACAAATACAAATAAAGCAGACATAAAATTTGATACGTATGGATTTGGTTTTACATACAGATTAACAGCAAATTTAAAATTTGTTGCATACTATGATATTGTTGTAAATGAAGCAACATCGGTTGCCCTGTATCAAAGAGATATTAGAGATAATGTTACAACATTAAGATTGCAAATGAGATTTTAGTTTCTAAAAATATACTTAACACTAACACAATCTTAAATTAACAATCAAACAACAACACAGAAGTAATTTTGTGGAAATAAATAAAACAAAAAAATGAAAACAAAAATTATTTTATTAGCAATGAGCATTTACACAAGTATAAGTTTTGCTCAAAAAATTAAAGGAAGCGATACTGTTTTACCTCTTGCACAAAAGGAAGCAGAAAGTTATATGAAATCAAATAAGATGGCAAAAATAACAGTTACAGGTGGTGGAAGTGGAGTTGGGCTTGCTGCCTTGGTTGATGGTACAACAGATATTGCTATGTCATCTCGAAAAATAAAAATGTCAGAAAAAATAAAATTACAAGATGCAGGAAAAGCAAACAAAGAAACAATTATTGCTTTTGATGCACTTGCCGTAATTATAAATCCAACAAATAAAGCAGTGCAACTTTCTCGTGAACAATTGGAAGGAATATTTACAGGAAAAATAAAAAACTGGAAAGAAGTTGGTGGTGACGATTTGCAAATAGTTGTTTATTCTCGCGAATCAAGTTCTGGAACGTATGAATTTTTTAAAGAACATGTATTAAATAATAAAAATTATGCATCTTCTGTTTTGAGTATGCCAGCAACTGGAGCTATTGTTCAATCAGTAAGTCAAACAAAAGGCGCAATTGGATATGTTGGTTTAGCGTATGTAGAAAAAGATGTAAAAACTGTAAAGGTTTCTTACGATAAAGGAAAAACATTCATTGCTCCGTCAATGGAAACGGCAAAAAACAAAACTTATCCAATCATTCGTCCACTTTATTATTACTATTTAGCCTCAATTGAAAAAACAGTAAAACCATTTATAGATTTTTGTTTATCAGATGAAGGACAAAAAATTGTAGAACAAGTTGGTTATGTTCCACTCACAAAATAAATTTATTGTTTAGTTAAAATAAAAAAGCGTTTCAAATTTTGAAACGCTTTTTTATTTCTCACTGCCACTTAACATTAAATTAACACAAGCATAATATTTAGAAAACGATTAAACATCGTATCAAATCTAACTTTGCTACAGTTTTAAAAGTAAAGAATAGAATTGTTTGAAAACATTTTATAAAAAATTTTCCGAAAAATTTATTGAAGGATTATTAATGATTAGTGGAACAGTAACAAGTTTAACTGTTGTGTTGATTGTGTTTTTCCTTTTCAAAGAGGGCATTGGTGTGTTTAATAAAAAACCTGTTGAAGAAGGTTACGTTATTGCAATAAATAAAAATAATGTTGTAAAAAAAATAAATTCCGAAGCACTAAAAAATATTTACGACCAAAAAATTACACATTGGAGTGAGTTAGGTGGAACTCCTGATTCTATTGTTCTGTTTCGATTAGAAGACATTTCAAATTTTTATACAGATGAACAAATTGGAGAAAATTTTGAAAGACTTCCAAATTGCATCAGTCAGTTAATTGATAGTTTGCCAAATATTATTGCATTTTTTCCTGAAAAATATTTAGACAAAAATTTCAAAGGCAAACAATTAGAAATTGATAAAGTTTCTTTCAAAGAATTTTTTGGAGGAGAAGAATGGTTTCCAACAGCACAGCCATCAGCGCAATTAGGAGTAATGCCTTTAATTCTTGGGACATTGTGGGTAAGTTTGGGTGCAATTTTATTGGCTTTGCCACTTGGTTTGGCAGCTGCAATTTATATGAGTGAAATTGCAAACGACAATGTTCGGAGAATTATGAAACCGTTAATAGAGCTATTGGCAGGTATTCCATCGGTAGTGTATGGTTTTTTTGGTTTAGTAATTATTGTTCCTCTCATTCAAAAAACTTTTGATTTGCCAGTTGGCGAAACGGGTTTGGCAGGAAGCATTATTCTTGGAATTATGGCATTGCCAACAATCATAACCATTTCGGAAGATGCGATGCGAAATACACCTCGTGCAATGAAAGAAGCAAGCCTTGCTTTAGGAGCAAGTAAATGGCAAACAATTTATAAAGTTGTTGTGCCTTATTCTATTTCTGGAATTACTGCAGGAGCAATACTTGGAATTGGTCGTGCAATTGGCGAAACAATGGCTGTGCTAATGGTTACAGGCAATGCAGCAGTTATGCCACATACTATTTTAGAACCTGTTCGCACAATTCCTGCAACCATTGCAGCAGAATTGGGCGAAGCACCAAATGGTGGATTGCATTACAAAGCCTTGTTTGCGTTGGGTTGCATTTTATTTTTAATCACATTATTTATAAATCTTTCTGTTGAATTTATTTCGAATAGAAAAAAATATAACAAGCAGTAATGACCAGTGAAAATAAATTAGCAAGACAAAAAAAACGAAATCAATCCATTGCATTTTGGATTTTTCGATTATTGAGCTACTCAATTGTTGCCATTTTATTTGCCATTTTATCATTCATTATTTACAAAGGAATTTCTGTAATCAATTGGAATTTTATTACACAAATGCCCGAAGAAGGAATGACCAAAGGCGGTATTTATCCAGCAATCATAGGTACTTTATGTTTAGTTGCAGGAAGTATGATTTTTGCATTTCCTATTGGTGTGTTTGCTGCAATTTATATGAATGAATATGTGAAAGATGGAATTATTAAAAAAATTATAAAACAAATGACAAACAATTTAGCAGGAATTCCATCTATTGTTTTTGGACTTTTTGGAATGAGTTTGTTTGTAAATAAACTTGGTTTTGGCGATTCTATTTTAGCAGGTTCATTAACATTGGGATTACTTGCATTGCCTGTTGTTATTCGCACCACAGAGGAAGCATTAAAAGCTGTTGATAATACATTTCGTCATGCAAGTTTAGGACTCGGAGCAAGTAAATGGGAAACCACACGCAGAGTAGTTTTACCAATTGCATTTCCAAATATTATAACAGGATTAATTCTTTCAATTGGTCGTGTATCGGGCGAAACAGCACCAATTTTATTTACCGTTGCTGCATATTTTTTACCAAAATTACCAACTAGTATTTTTGATCAAGCAATGGCATTGCCTTATCATTTATATGTAATTTCTACAAGTGGAACAAACATTGAAGCATCGCGCCCTATTGCTTATGGAACAGCATTGGTGTTAATCATAATTGTATTGATTGCGAATTTATTAGCTAATGGATTAAGAAAATATTTTGGTAAAAAAGTTAAAATGAATTAAAAGCCTCACCCCTTAATCCCCTCTCCAAAGGAGAGGGGCGATAGGTGAAAAAGATAAACAAACAACGTGCTTAACGCTCCGTCACCCCTCTCCTTTGGAGAGGGGAAGGGGGAGAGGCACTTCAAAACAATTGTATGTATAAAATAGAATCGAAAAATGTGGATTTTTTTTACGGCTCATCACAAGCTTTAAAAAATATAAATATTGCAATTAAATCAAATACCGTTACTGCTTTAATTGGTCCTTCAGGCTGTGGAAAATCAACCTATTTGCGCTTGTTCAATCGAATGAATGATTTGATTGATAACACAAAAATTGTTGGACAAGTTTTAATTGATGGTGAAGATATTTATGCAAAAGGAACAAATGTAGATAGTTTGAGAAAAAAAGTAGGAATGGTTTTTCAAAAACCAAATCCATTTCCAAAAACTATTTTCGAAAATGTTGCGTATGGTTTGCGTGTAAATGGAATTACGGATAAAAAATTTATTGAAGAAAGAGTAGAAACTTCAATTAAGCAAGTTGTACTTTGGGATGAAGTAAAAGATAAATTAAAAAAATCGGCTTTTGAATTGTCTGGTGGACAACAGCAACGATTGTGTATTGCAAGAGCATTAGCAATTCAGCCTTCGGTAATTTTAATGGATGAACCAACATCGGCTCTCGACCCAATATCAACAGCTAAAGTAGAAGAATTGATTTATGAATTAAAATCAAAATATACTATTGTAATTGTAACTCACAATATGCAACAAGCAGGAAGAGTGAGTGATACAACTGCATTTTTTTATATGGGTGAATTGATTGAATATGATAACACAAAAATTATTTTTACAAATCCGAAAATAGAACGTACACAAAATTATATTACAGGAAGGTTTGGTTAATACGAATTACGAATAAAAACGAATTTACAAATCAGAATTATAAATAACATTTTTTACATTTTCAAATTTTCAAATTAAAATGAGCCATTTAGATATTGAATTACAACAACTAAAAGCAGAAACAATTAAAATGTGGACGCTTGTAAATTTGCAATTGCGCAAAGGAAAAGAATCGCTAATAAAATTGGATAAAGATTTAGCGAGAGAAGTAATGTTGAGCGAAAGGCGCGTAAATGCTTATGAATTGAAGTTGGATAGAGATTGTGAAAATATTTTTGCATTGTTCAATCCTGTTGCAGTTGATTTGAGATGTGTGTTGGCTATTTTAAAAATTAACAATAATCTTGAACGCACGGGAGATATTGTGGAAGGTATTGCAAAATTTGTAACCAATGTGGATACAAATTTTGACAGACAACTTTTAGAAATAACTCGTGTTGTGGAAATGTATGAAGCCGCTATAAATATGATGGATGAAGTGCTTGAGGCATTTGACAAAGAAGACACATCAATTGCCAGAAAAGTTTTTCAGCAAGATGAATTGTTGGATGAAATAAACATAAAGGCAAATGCTGTTATTGCAAATTATATTCGTAGTAATACGGATAATATTGAACCGGCTTTGTATTTACTTTCTATCATTAGAAAATTAGAAAGAGTTGGCGACCAAGCAAAAAATATGGCAGAAGAAATTATTTTTTATATCGAAGCAAAAGTTTTGAAACATCGCTCAAAAGTAGAAAAGGAACAGAAATAAATAGTTGAAAACCAATCAAATAAATTAATTCTTAACATTTCCTTAACATTGCATTGATGTAAATTTAATGCTTTTAAAGTCTTTTTGTTTAGTCTGTAGTTTTATATTTGTGAATAATAAAATTATTTACAAAAAATTAAAACCAACAGAAAATGAACTTAAACATTTTTCAATTTTTTCAGCCGAAAGACAAAATATTTTTTCTTCTTTTTCAAAAAGCATCTCAAAATGCCACAGCTACTTCTAAGGTGTTGTTAGAACTTGTAACTACTTCTTCTGTGGATAAAAGAAGAGAATTGTTTCGTGAAATAGAACGATTGGAACACGTAGGAGATGGAATAACTCACGAAACGTATAATCAATTGAGTTTAAATTTTATTACACCATTTGATCGTGAAGATATTCACAGCTTGGTTTCTGCGGTTGATGATATTGTTGATTATATTCATGGTGCAACCAAACGAATGGAGTTGTATAAAGTAGAGGAAATGACCCCTGCAATTATAAAATTGTCAGAGCTAATTTTAAAAGGTTCGGAAGAATTGGAAGTTGCAATTGCCGAATTAAAAAATTTAAAAAACATTACAAAAATTAAAGAAGCAACTGTGAAAATCAATAGCATTGAAAATCATGCAGATGATATTTTTGATATGGCAATTGCAAAATTATTTGAAGAAGAAAAAAATGCGGTTGAAGTAATTAAAATGAAAGATGTTTTATCAATGCTTGAAACAGCAACGGATAAATGTGAAGATGCAGCGGATGTGATCAACTCTATTTTAATTAAAAACGCGTAGTGTTCCTCCTAATTTTAATTTTATTCTTAACACAAAAACAATGACATTATTAGTTATAGTTATAGCCCTCGCACTTATTTTCGATTTTATTAATGGTTTTCACGATGCCGCTAATTCAATTGCAACAATTGTTTCCACAAAAGTATTAACTCCTTTTCAAGCAGTTTTGTGGGCAGCGTTTTTTAATTTTGTTGCGTTCTTAATTTTTAAAGACCATGCTGTTGCCAATACAATTGGAAAAACAGTGTATTCCGATTTTATTACATTACCAGTTATTTTAAGTGGATTAATTGCCGCCATCATTTGGAATTTACTTACATGGTGGTATGGAATTCCATCATCATCATCACACACATTGATTGGTGGATTTGCAGGTGCCGCAATTGCATTTGCATTTTTGAGCAAAGGAATGATGCCCATAAGCGAAATTATTGATAGTAGTAAAATTGGTAAAACAGTACTTTTTATTTTGCTCGCTCCCGTAATTGGAATGTTGATTTCTATTTTCTTCACACTTATTTTTATTCAAAATAAAACCTGGTTAAAAGCTGGTATTCTCTTGGGTTCAGCAGTTCTCTTGTGGTTTTTGTTTGTTGGTTTTCAAGAAAACAAATTGAACGAAAACATGGAAAAATTTTTTAAGGTAGATAAATATACTTATGCTATTACTATAAAACACGATTCAACACAGGCTCACAAACTTGAAAAAGCAAAAGCATTGGCAAAAGCCTGTAAACCATATCTTACCAATTATGAATTTGGAGGAACAGAAAAAGTGGTGAATGATATTGCAGCCAATGTGGATTTGAAAGATATTACCATTACCAAATTGGGCGACAAATTAAATTTATATTTTAAAATAGACCAATTAAAAAATAAATCAAAAATAGATAGAAGCGTTGAAAGTGAATACAAAGCCACGCAAAAAATTGTTGATAGCTTAAAACCAATTACTAAAAAATATTTTGAGTTGGGCGAAACAGGAATGATAACAACAATGCTTGCAAAATATCCTATCACACCTGATAAAATAGACGCTTTTCAAAAAGCTATGAAAATTGATATAAAGTCGGAACTGAAAAAAGAAATTGAAAAAGCAGATAATAAAATTGTGCGTTGGGGATTAGCAGGAGCATTATTGTTATTTGCATTTATGTTTATTTATAACGAAAAAATAAAAGAACCAACTGCAAAAAGAACTTCAACAATGTTCAAGCGTTCTCAACTACTTTCTTCAGCAGCATTTAGCATTGGACATGGTGGTAACGATGCACAAAAAGTAATGGGAATTATTGCAGCAGCATTGGTTGCAAATGGTTCAATCGTTGATATTAAATCAATGCCCGACTGGGTTCCATTATCATGTTATATTGCAATTGGAGTTGGAACAATGAGTGGTGGCTGGAAAATTGTAAAAACAATGGGAACAAAAATTACAAAAGTTACACCACTCGAAGGAGTTTGTGCTGAAACAGCAGGTGCTACTACATTGTTTCTTACCGAACAAATGGGAATACCTGTATCAACCACACATACAATAACTGGTGCCATAATAGGTGTTGGGGCAACAAAAGGTGTAGGTGCAGTAAAATGGGGAGTAACAATTAGTTTGCTTTGGGCTTGGGTGCTCACAATTCCAATTAGTGCATTGCTTGGAGGTTTGTTCTATTGGATATTTAGTTTCTTTTTATAAAATTTAGATTTGTAAAAAAACAAAAAACGTTTTGCAATTTGTGAGACGTTTTTTTGTTTTCGAGAAAACACAATTATTTATTCAGATGCCAAATTTTAATTTTTATATTTGATTTATGAATTTAGATTTAACAGGAAAAACAGCAATGGTGTGTGGAAGCACACAAGGCATAGGAAAAGCAACAGCTATTGAATTAGCAATGCTTGGTGCAAATGTAGTTTTAGTTGCTCGCAATGAAGAATCATTAAAAGAAACTATAAAATTATTAGATGCTTCGAAATCACAAAAACATGATTTTTTAGCAGTTGATTTTCAAACAGCAAATAAATTAAAAGAAAAAGTAGAAAATTTTATCGCAACAAATGGAGCGATACATATTTTAGTAAACAATACGGGTGGACCGCCAAGTGGCTTGATTCAAAATGCAAAGATTGATGAATTTTTACAAGCATTCAACAATCATTTGGTATGTAATCATATTTTAGTTCAAGCCTTGATTGAAGGAATGAAAAAAGAACAATATGGTCGGATTGTGAATATTATTAGTACTTCTGTGAAAGTGCCTTTGAAAAATTTAGGAGTTTCAAATACCATTCGTGCAGCAGTTGCCAATTGGAGTAAAACACTTGCTAATGAAGTCGCATCTTTTGGAATTACAGTAAACAATGTACTTCCAGGCGCAACACTTACTGGACGTTTACAAAATATTATTGATAACAAATCGAAACATACAGGAGAATCAATTAACGAAATAAAAAACGAAATGGAAAGTGAAATACCATTAGGTCGTTTTGCCGAACCTTCTGAAATAGCTAATGCTGTTGCATTTTTAGCTTCTCCAGCAGCATCTTATATTACCGGAATTAATGTTCCTGTGGATGGAGGAAGAACAGGAAGTTTGTAAAAAATTAAACAAACATTTCTATTTGTCCATTATGTATAGGAATCATTTTTTGTAGAAAATTATCCCACAAATTCAATGTTAAATTGAATTCATACTTTTTGTTTAACATTTCAAGTTCTGCTTGTAGGTTGGTCTTATCAATTTTTTTAGCTAATTCTAAAAGGTCAATTCTCATTAATACATCTTTTGTAAAAGTCCTTTTAGCATCCGCAAATGTTACTGATTGTAAAAATTGCGCTGTGGTTTCTGAATTTAAAAGTATCAAAGAGTAAACTGCAAATTCTATTTTGTCAAAACCTATTAAATAACAAGTGTCGTCAAGCATTACAGGTTTGTTGTTCTGCGGTAAAATAAGTGTAAAATGAAAAGTCTTATAAAGTCCTGATATAGCTACTTTGAAAGGTTTAAACGAATAGTCGCCAATGCCAAATATTGAAAATAAAGGTTTGTTGTTGTAGATACTTGATTTTCTTGCATCAAAATTTGCTTGATGTTGTGTCAAGTATTGATATGTTTTTGGATATTCAGTTTTGATGTATTTAGTTTCTTGTCCAACTTTTTTTTGCGTAACAATCGTAAATTTTCTTGTCTGATTAATTACTGTGTTTTTAAGGTCAGAACTTTTGAGAATACCATAAACTAAACCATCTTCTAATTTTACTTCTTCATTTAACCCATTTACATAGTGTCCGTTCACTTTGTCTAATTCCATTACCGTAGAACAATCGTGTTTTAAACCTTGTCGCCAAACAAAAGGACATTCTCCGTCAATCTCTTTCGTGTGAATATAGGTGTCAATGTTTGAAACAAATTTATCATTCAACCAACCGAATTTGATTTGAGATTTTTGATGATTATAAAAATCAAATTCTGTGCAATCAAATGTCGGAAGTGAGTTTAGTTTACAATAAAATAATGCAGCTTCAACCGAAACATTAAATTCCTTTTTGCTGTCAATACAATGTTTTTCTATTGCTAAAATTTTGTAACGATTTTTATTTTGGTCAAAAACAATGTTTTTGATTACCGAATTTTTAACCAACAGCAATAAATTCCCTTTCATATTTTGAAAGGTTTCTATCATTGCTAAAGTGATAAATTCAGCAATATCAAAATTGCCTTTGCCCGTCATTGCATCTAAACCACTATGATTTTTAAAATTTGTTTTCTTTGGAAGATTAGAAGAATTTAAACTACCCAGTTTTGAATTGGTTACCCAAGGCGGATTTCCAATCACTAAAATATCATTCGTTGAATGTTTTTTTGCAATTGCTTTAAAATCGAAGTCAAAAACATTGCAATGAACAATTGAAATTTTTGGCTTGTTTGAATTTGGATTAGAAAGAAAAAAATCTACAATGCTGAATTTAGTTTCCCAAACGTAAGGCTTGTAAATTTCAACACCGAAAATAGTTGATATGGTTTTGAAATTGCGTAAAGAAGCAATAATAAAGTTTCCTTTTCCACAAGTTGGTTCAATTATAACTTCAGGTGAAATTTTTTTTGAAACTAAATGTAAAGTAACTTTATTCGCTAAATCTGAATTAGTTTGGAAGTCGCCATACTCTGCTCTGTCGGGCCCTTCAACAACATTGTTGTTAATTGAAAGAACTTCTTTAAGCGTTTCCAATTCTTTATCATTATCAAAAAAATGTATGATGCCGAAAGCACTATACATTTTTTGATTTGCCTTTTCAAAAGATGTAATTTTTTTCAGATTTTCATTTAAGAAATCTGAAACTTGATGAGAAATAGTTGCTTCAAATATCTTCATCACTGAGGTTTATTATAACTTACAATTTTGGTAATTCCTTTTACTTCATCAGTAAGCGTTACAATTCGTTGATATTGTAATCTCCATTGCAAAGCATTTGAAATTGTTAAGTAGCCTTGTTCTGGCGGAGTTTTTAAAATTTGCTCTGCTAATTTTGAAAGTGTTATTTCGTCAGCTGGAATATTCTTGTCTTGTAAATATGCAATGATATCATCTTCATTCGCTTTGTCTTTTACCATTTCTCTCAATCGAAAAGTGGTTGTGTAGTCAGCCGTTCTTTCTTTTGCAACAAATGAACAGCTAACAAAATTTAAAGTTGCTGTTTTACTTTTTGGGTCGTCTGCTTTGTCATAAACAAAAACAAGCAAATTGTAACCAAGTCCGAAAACCTTTTGTTTTGCGTCTTTGAAAGGACAAGAAGATTGAGGTTGCTTTATTGAAGTTACTTTGATGTCAGTTAAAATATCGTCAGAAGGAAGGTCAACGCCACTTGCAGAAGAACCAATTTTTACTTCGTATTTGTCGTTTAAATGCTTTTGAAATTTCTGTTCAATTAGTGTCCCAACTGCTTTGCCGTCAGTTACTCCAAAAAGTTCTTTGTGTTTAAATTTAGATTGTTCAACACAAAAAAGTTGAGCTTCTTTGATTAATATTTTTATCGTTAATTTTGATTTTGTTGTCATAATATAAAATTACGTTAAAATAAATTTTATTTTTTATTTTCTTTTTCATATTCCATATCAATTTTCAAATGGCTTCCCAAAGCGGCTTCAACAGCTAATTCATCACAACGATTATTTTCTTTGTTGGAGGCATGTCCTTTTACCCAAACAAATTTTATGTGATGTTTTCTGTAAACAGTTAAAAATCGCTTCCATAAATCTTCATTTTTTTTATCCTTGAAATATTTTTTTTCCCAACCAAATACCCATTTTTTTTCAATAGCATCCACCACATATTTTGAGTCAGAATAAACAGTTGCATGAGTTCCTTCTTTTTTTAAAGATTCCAATGCTACAATTACACTCAACAATTCCATGCGATTATTGGTTGTTAATCTAAATCCTTCCGAAATTTCTTTTCGTAATGTGCCATACAACATTACCGCTCCAAATCCTCCCGGACCAGGGTTTCCACGAGAAGCACCATCAGTGTAAATTGTTACCATTCAAAATATAATTTATACTCCAGCGTGTGTTCTAAATAATTTTACTGCTATTGCCAAAAGAATTACACCAAACACTTTTCGTAAAATATTGATTCCTCCAACACCTAAAATTTTTTCCAAACGATAGGTATTTTTCAAAACGAGATAAACAAAAATTAAATTTACAAGAATAGCAATAATGATATTTTCCATTTTGTATTCAGCACGAATGGAAAGTAAAGTTGTTAAAGTTCCTGTTCCTGCAATGAGTGGAAATGCAATAGGAACAATAGATGCAGAGCTTGGTGTTTCTTCTTTGTAAAATTTTACGCCTAATATCATTTCCAATCCAAGAATAAAAATGATGAATGAACCTGCAATGGCAAATGAACTTACATCAATGCCGATTAAACTTAAAATTTGTTCGCCAACAAACATAAACACAATCATAATTACACCTGAAACAAGTGTTGCTTTTTCGGATTGTATTTTTCCTAATTTGCTTTGTAAATCAAGCAATACAGGCAGCGAACCAACAACATCAATTACTGCAAATAAAATCATTGTGATGGTTGCTATTTCCTTGAAATTAAATTCCATATTTTTTACATATTACGAATGAATACCATATTACGAATATACAAATCTATGTATTGAAAAAATTACATTAAGAGTTGTTCTATTGTTTTTGGAAAAAATTCATGTTCTAATTGATGAATTTTTTTTGCTAAACTTTCTACTGTTTCAGTTTCCGAAATTTTACATTTGTGTTGCGAAATTATTTTTCCTTCATCATATTTTTCATTTACAAAATGAATAGAAATGCCACTTTCCTTTTCGTTTGCTTCAATCACAGCCTTGTGAACATTGTTTCCAAACATTCCTTTGCCTCCAAATTTTGGAAGTAATGCAGGATGAATATTTATAATTTTATTAGAAAACGATTGAATTAAATTTTCTGGAATTATCCATAAAAAACCTGCAAGTACAATCAAATCAATATTTTTAGATTTTAATTTTTCAATCACTTGTTCCGTTTCGTAAAACATTTTTTTGTCAATTATAAATGTTTCAATTTCGCTATTTTTTGCACGACTCAAAACAGTTGCATTTGCATTATTTGAAACCACCAATGCAATTTTTATTTGATGAGATGATTTAAAATAATCAATAATTCGTTGCGCATTTGTTCCTTCACCCGAAGCAAAAATGGCAATGTTTTTCGTTTGCATGGCGCAAAATTAGTTTTAATTAATGTGAGTTTAAAATAAAATTCAAACAAACAATTAACCAAATTTAATTTGTCATCTCTCTTAAATTATCTTATTTTGGCAGTATGAAAAAACTTTTGCTGTTTTCATTTTATTTAGTTCTATCGCCATTTTGTTTAGTTGCTGGAGGTTTTCAAATTAACTTGCAAGGACAAAAACAAACTGGTATGGGACACGCTGGAACAGGTTTGTGTTTGGATAATGCGAGTGTTTTGTTCAATCCTGGTGCACTTTCTTTTTTAGATTCAATCGGTAGAATTTCTTTCGGTGCAAGTTTTATTATGCCACAAATTGCTTACTTGGAGTCATATCCAGGAACTTATAAAGCAAACACAAATGAAACTACAGGAACTCCAATTACTATTTATGCTAATTATAAATTTAAAAAAGCAAAACGATGGACAATAGGATTGGGCGTTTATAATCCTTTTGGAAGCAAGGTGCAATGGCAAGACGATTGGAAAGGACAAGCATTGATTCGTGAAATTGATTTAAAAACATTTTTTATTCAACCAACTTTATCCTATAAAATAAATGATAAAATAGGCGTTGGTGTTGGATTCGTTTATGCTACTGGAAATTTTTTATTGCGTAAAGCTATTCCAGTTCAAGATAGTACAAGAAATTATGGCGAAGGAAAATTGAATGGAAAAGCTACTGGTTATGGTTTCAATGCTGGAATTTATTTTCAGGCAACTGAAAAATTTTCGATTGGAATTGATTATCGTTCGCAAGTGAATGTAAGTGTTGATGGCGGTACAGCCGATTTTAAAGTGCCTTCATCGCTTGCCGATAAATTTCCAACTACTACTTTTTCTACCGCAATAAAATTGCCACAAGTTGCTACGCTTGGTTTTGGTTATGTTTTAAATAAAAAAATAAAATTAGCATTGGATATTAATTATGTGGGTTGGAAATCATACGATTCGCTAATCATTGATTTTGCTGATAATACAGAGAGTTTGAAAGATATTCATTCTGCTCGCGAATATCAAAATACATTTATTTTTCGTTTAGGTGCGCAATATGTTTTGAATGATAAATGGACAATTCGATTGGGAATCTATTATGATAAAAGCCCCGTAAAATCTGGTTATTTAACACCTGAAACTCCTGATGCAGATAAAATTGGAGTTACCATAGGAACATCATTTAGAGTTACAGAACGTATTCATATTGATGCTTCATTGCTTTATATTGAAGGAATGAAACGCACAGATACCAACATTGAAACAGGATTTGGAGGAACATACAAATCAAGAGCATTTGCTCCAGGTTTAAGTTTAGATTACATTTTTTAATTTTTATCAATTAATTTTTTATTCATTTTAAAATCAAAAAACATGAAAAAATTTTACTCAGTTGTTTTAGTAAGCACTTTAATGTTGTCTTCAACATCAATATTGATGGCACAATGTGCAGGTGGTCGTTATCACGATTATGTTTTTCCAACAGTACCAACTCCAACATCCAACATTGTGTATGGAAGTAATATCACGGCTTCTGGAACTACACAAAGTTTGAAACTTGATGTTTATCAACCAGTAGGTGATGTTGTAACATCGCGCCCATTAGTGATTATAGCACATGGCGGAAGTTTTGTTGGTGGAAGCAAAACAGGAACAGATGTAGTTCCCTTGTGTAAAGATTTAACAAGAATGGGTTATGTAACTGCGTCCATTGATTATCGTTTGGGAATGACAAATTTTCCAGTAGGCGTTCAACATACTGTAGATTCAACAGATGCAGGAGCTGCAGTGATGCGTGCTGTTCATGATGGTCGTGCGGCAGTTCGATTTTTTCGTAAAAATGCAAGAGATGGTGGAAACACTTATGGAATAGATACAAATAATATTTATTTTGCTGGAGTATCTGCTGGAGGCTTCATTGCTTTGCACATTGCTTATATGGATGATATTTCGGAGTTTCCAACGTATGTAGATACAACAGGAACAACAGTTGGTTCGGTAACAGGACAAAAAGGATTACATGGTGGAATAGAAGGACAGAGCGGTAATCCAGGCTATTCATCAGATGTGAAAGCGATTGTAAATATTTGTGGCGCACTTGGCGATACAGCTTGGATGAAAGCTGGAGATGAACCTGTTTTGAGTTTTCATGGAACAAATGACAATACCGTTCCTTATGGTTCCGCTGTTATCAAGCTTTTTGGAACATATCCTTTGTTGCAAGTTGATGGAAGTTCTTCTGTGGCGGCTCAAGCAAATAATGTTGGAATTACAAATTGTATGGAAACTTGGTTTGGACAAGACCATGTTCCAGAAACAACAAGCACAGCGTATTACGATTCTACAATTACTATCACACGAAATTTTTTAGAAACCTTTACTTGTGGCGTTTCACTCAATTGTAATTACACAACAGCACCAACTGTTGGAGTAAATGAATTGTCTTCCAGCGTTGATTTCAATGTGTATCCAAATCCAGCAAACACAAGCGTAACTGTTGATTTATCGGCATTTGCAAATCGCAGCGTAACAATTGAATTGTACAATGTATTGGGCGAAAAATTAAAAACTAATTTCAATTTAAAATCCGATAAATACAGTATCAATAGAGATAAATTACCAAATGGAATTTATTTTTTGAATGTGATTTCAGAAGAAAAAGTATATAGCAAAAAAATAATTTTTGAGTAATCGATATATTGTTTTTTAATCTGTAAACAAAAGAGATATTGAAAATGTTTTCAATATCTCTTTTGTATGTTTAATAAAATAGTATTCCTTACTCGTAGTTTTTCATTAAGTGTTACCTTTGCCAAATATTTTTTAAACAAGCATATTTCATAGAGATAGATAATGAGTGCAACCACAGAAATAAAAACAGATGTAGTAATATTATTTGCAGGCGATTCGGGCGATGGTATTCAATTAACAGGTTCTCAATTTACTACCACAGCCGCTTTGTATGGCAATGATATAAGTACCTTTCCAAATTTTCCAGCAGAAATTCGTGCTCCACAAGGAACAATAGCAGGTGTTTCGGGCTTTCAATTACATTTTGGAAGCATCGAACTTTTTACAGCAGGCGATGCTTCTGATGTTTTAGTTGTGATGAATGCAGCTGCGTTAAAAGCAAACATCAAGCAATTAAAACAAGGTGGAATAATCATTGCAAACATTGATGGTTTTGATGCAAAAAATTTAAAACTTGCAAAATATCCTGATGGAGTAAATCCATTAAAAGATGGTTCACTTGCACAATATAAAGTACACGAAATTGATGTAACAAAAATTACGCGCACCGCTTTAGCCGATTCGGGGCTTGGTACAAAGGAAATGGATCGTTCCAAAAATATGTTTGTGCTTGGTTATATTTATTGGATGTACAATCGTTCATTAGATAACTCAATAGAATTTTTAAAACTAAAATTTAAAAAACGTCCCGATTTAATTGATGCCAATGTAAAAGTGCTGAAAGCTGGGTTTAATTATGGAGATACAGTAGAAGCACCAATGCACCGTTTTGAAGTAAAGCCAGCACCGCTTCCAAAAGGAACCTATCGTAGCATTATGGGAAATCAAGCAGCTGCAATGGGTTTAATTGCAGCAGCTCAAAAATCAGGATTGACGCTATTTTACGGAACATACCCAATTACACCAGCATCGGATATTTTACATGAATTATCAAAACATAAAAATTTTGGCGTAAAAACATTTCAAGCCGAAGATGAAATTGCAGCAATCACTTCCGCCATTGGCGCATCATTTGGAGGTTCGTTAGGAGTTACTGCATCATCAGGTCCTGGTATTGCATTGAAAGGCGAAGCCATTGGTTTAGCATTAATGCTGGAATTACCATTGGTAATTTTAAATATTCAACGTGGTGGACCAAGTACAGGCTTGCCAACAAAAACAGAACAAGCCGATTTACTACAAGCATTGTACGGACGAAATGGAGAATCTCCAGTTCCTGTAATTGCATCATATACTCCAAGCGACTGTTTTTATGGGGCTTTTGAAGCATGTAGATTGGCATTAGAATTTATGACACCCGTTTTCTTTTTAAGTGATGGTTACATTGCCAATGGAGCAGAACCTTGGAAATTCCCATCAGCAGCAGATTTGCCCGATTTGAAAATTTCATTTGCAAAAAATGAATTGAAAGAAGGAGAAAAATATTTGCCTTATAAACGCAATGAAAAATTAGTGCGTGAATGGGCAATTCCTGGAACAAAAGGATTGGAGCATAGAGTAGGAGGTATTGAAAAAGAAAATGAAACAGGAAATATTTCGTATGACCCAGATAATCATGAATTGATGGTGAAACTTCGTCAAGCAAAAGTAGATAGAATAGCCGATTTTATTCCTTTACAAACAATTGACAATGGAAATGTGAAAGGAAAATTATTAATTCTTGGTTGGGGTTCTACTTATGGTTCTATTAAAACAGCAGTAAAAGAAGCTATTTCGGAAGGATATGATGTTTCGCATGCGCATGTAAAATATTTGAATCCATTACCAAAAAATTTAGAAGAACTAATAAAAGGATTTGATAAAATACTAATTCCAGAAATAAACAATGGGCAATTAATAAAAATAATTCGCGACAAATTTTTAGTAGATGCAAAAGGATTAAATAAAATAAAAGGGATGCCTTTTACAGCAGCAGAAATAAAAAATAAAATTGTTGAAATTATAAAAGCATAAATCGTAGATGGAAACAACAGAAATAAAATTAACAAGTAAAGATTTTGTAACCGACCAAGAAGTTCGTTGGTGTCCTGGTTGTGGCGATTATTCTATATTAAAACAAGTACAAACCGTAATGCCCGAATTGGGAATTCCTCGCGAACAAATAGTTTTTATTTCTGGAATTGGCTGCTCTTCTCGTTTTCCATATTATATGGAAACATTTGGAATGCACAGTATTCACGGTCGTGCAACAGCTGTTGCAAGTGGTTTAAAAGCAACTCGTCCCGATTTAAGTGTGTGGATTGTTACAGGTGATGGCGATGCTTTATCAATTGGTGGAAATCACCTAATACATTTATTGCGTAGAAATTTTAATGTAAATGTGTTGTTGTTTAACAACGAAATTTATGGATTAACCAAAGGACAATATTCACCAGCTTCACCATTAGGAACAGTAACTAAATCAACTCCTGTGGGTTCTGTTGATCATCCGTTTAATCCTTTGGCATTGTGCCTTGGTGCAGATTCCACTTTTGTAGCACGTTCTATGGATAGAGATCCAATTCACTTGCGTGAAATATTGAAAAGAGCAAATGCACACAAAGGAACTTCACTGGTAGAAATTTATCAAAACTGCAATGTATTTAATGATGGAGCTTTTGAGGTGTTTACTGAAAAAGGAACAAAAAAAATAAATACACTAATGGTTGAAAATAACAAACCATTTGTGTTTGGAGAAAATGCAGATAAAGGAATTAAGTTGGATGGATTAAATCCTGTGGTTGTGAATATTGCCGATGTTTCCGTAAATGATTTGTGGATACACGATGAAAAAGACCAAACAAAAGCAAATATGTTGGTTCGCTTTTTTGATAATCCTTCAACGGAAAATCCCTTGCCACGTCCATTTGGTGTGTTTTATCAAGAAGATAGATTTTGTTATGAAGATGCAATGAATGAACAAATAAATCAAGCAATAGAAATAAAGGGAAAAGGCAATTTGGACACACTTATTCGAGGAAACAATACTTGGAATGTATAAAAAATAAAAAAGCCTTTAGAATTTCTAAAGGCTTTTTTATTTTTATTCTATTTTTATTTTATCTTGTTCCCAAACCGATTGGGCTACCAACACGAGTCATAGCACAACGGAATCCAATGTAATCTGTAGATTGTCTTCTGTCAAGAAAACGTCTTGTTCCTGGTACCATAAAGTAAGCACGATCTTTCCAAGAACCTCCTTTGTAAACCATTGCTTTGTCATTAATCATTGATGTAACACTATATTCATACATTCCTGCACTTTCTGCTTTTCCTGATGATGGATCGTAAGTATCGCTCCAAACAGCATTACTCAATGCGGCAGCTTGTGATTTAATATCTCCATCTAAATAATTAATGTTATCAGCATATTTATAGTTTCTTCTTTCGCTCAAATTATCATCAGGTACTGTTGTACTTACATCTCTCCAACGAACCATACCTGGTATGCTTATAATGTTACTGTCTGCGTCATATCTAACGGTATCGTTAACCATAATACCATCAACATCACGCATTTGAGTTTTGAATACGTTTCCACGGAAAGGACGGAAATCGTTTTTATCTTCTGGTGATAAAGGACGATAAACATCCATTACCCATTCGCTTACATTTCCTGCCATGTTATACAAACCATAATCATTTGGCCAATAGGAGTAAACTGGTGTTGTAATATCTCCAGCATCATTAAGCTGACCAGCAGTTCCCATCAAATCTCCATTACTACGTTGGTAGTTTGCCATCATTTGACCTAAAAATTTCTCATCAGGATTACGAACACCGTGTCCATTCCAAGGATAAAGTCTTCTATCGGTAATACGCTCTCCAATTGTATTTCCAATTAAACCATAAGCTGCAAATTCCCATTCAGCTTCTGTTGGTAGGCGATATCTTGGTAAAAATATACCATCTTCCATACGCACTAAACGATCTCCACCGTTAGGGTCGAGTGATGGAATAGGCGAAACAACTGTTCCTTGCCATTTTCCTGCAAGATATTGGTCTGTATTAAAATAGTCATTTTCTGTTGGTGAAGGATTGTGATCTAAAATTCCTTCTCGAATTAATATAAATTCATTCACGCGGTCTGTTCTCCAAGCACAAAAATCGGATGCTTGTAGCCAGTTTACTCCTACAACAGGGTAATCTCTGTAGGATGGATGACGTAAATAATATTCAACATACGGTTCGTTAAATGCTAAACGATTGCGCCATACAAGTGTATCGGGCATTGCTTTTTTTACAACATCGTAAAAATTTGCAGAAAAAACACGAGCTGTCCAATGAAGATATTCTAAATAGTCAAGATTTCGAACTTCAGTTTCATCCATATAAAATGAGGAAACCGAAACTCTTCTTGGAATAGAATTCCAATCATAAGCCACATCTTGTTCTGCTCTTCCCATTGTGAAACTTCCACCTTGAATTAATACCAATCCTGGTCCAGTTTCTTGTTCTTCATAAGGACCAACTTCAAAGCCTCCATTTTTGGGATTGTTATATTCCCATGCTGTTATTGGAGATCTCTCTTTGTTACAAGAAGCAAGAATTAACAAGGAAGAAAATAGGATTAACTTATTTGATACTTTTTTCATTTGTTTATTTTTTTGATGTACTATTTTTTGTTTTTAAAAATTATTGAATTTTAGTTTAAAAAGATGGACAACTTACTGTTCTATATTTTTTCTTTTTAGGTTTTTTACATTGGAATTGTAATCCAAATGATATCTCATGAGATCCTGCGGTTTCATTTGTTAGTTTTGAAACTGTTAAATCGTAACTATATCCAATTTTGAAAAGTCCCTGTTGAAAACCAATCAAAGCTATAAATGAGTCTTTGTTTCTGTACCACAAACCTCCTACGATAGCCCCTTTGGTAAGATACACTCCAAGGTTCAATTGTTGAAAATCTTGTTGTTTTTGATATAAAATATTAGGAGAAATATTTAGCCCTTCGTTAATAGGTAATGTTGCACCTAAATGCACGGTATATTTAATTGGCAATTTACTTGCAGGACCAACAAACGATTCGTCTGGTTGAGTTAAATGATTTGCTGCAAATCCAACAAAATAATATTTGCTATAAGCTAAAACTCCTGCAGAAACATCAAATCCTGATTTTGATGAAGCGCCAGTTTCGGTAGTGTTGTATATGAAACCTCTTCTCGCATCAATCATATCTCCAAAAGTAAGTTTTGTCCAATCGATGCTTTTTTGAAAATAAGTAGCTTGAACACCAAATTTCATAGAGAAAGAACGAGTAATGTTAAGTTGATAAGAATAAATTGCACTAACATTGGTGGTGCTTAATATTCCTCTTCCAGCTTTGTCGCTTGTAACAAGTAATCCTAAACCTCCAGCAAGTGCATCCACATGTTGGTCATAGGAGGCAGAGTATGTAACATATGTTCCTGCAATGTTGGGCCATTGATTTCTGTAATTTAATATAACTCTGGGGCATCTTGCCGATCCAGCAAAGGCAGGATTTAGATAAAGCGGATTCGCATAAAACTGCGTAAATTGAGGGTCTTGAGCGAATAGTGATTCGCTAAAACCAAGAGAAAATAAAGCTACCAAAATTAAAACTGCGCGTTTCAACATGTTGTTTTGTTTTTTATTGGAGAGACAATTATACATAAAAAAAAGATAAAAGTTACATTAAAATCAAAAAAAATTAATTATTTGAACAATATTTTGTTTTACTTGTCGTTCTATGAAAGTATTTTTTAGTACAAACTTTTGTAGTTCAAATATAAATATTTTTTAATTCATAAAGCATAAATTCTCATTTTTAACTAACTTTGATGTTGAAACAAAAAACAATGGTTCGCACTTTTTTTCTAACGGGTTTATTAATTTCTGTTCAATTATTTTCTTTTGCACAAAATAAATTGTTAACAAGGAATGAAAATAGTGCAAAGTATAAAATAGTGTGGGAAAAGCCCATTTCTGTAAAGCTATTTGAAAGTTCTTCGGATAAATTTTTATCATTTGAGGGTGCTCAATACTCTTTTGAAGATGGCTATCTTCCTCGTTACAATCAAAAAATTTCTATTGTCGCTGGTCAAAGTTTTTCAGCAAAAATTATAAATCCATTTTATCAAGAAATTTCAAATGAAGAGCTATTATTGATAACAAACAAGGATAAAATACAGAGCCAAATAATTGTAAATTCCCAATTATTAATTTCAAAAAAACAACCGTATGGAGTTGTTTCGTTTGTTCCAATTAGAAGAAATGAACTTTCTGGGAAGTATGAAAAATTAGTTTCTTTTGATTTAGATATAATTCCAACTTTAGCTCAAAAATCTGTTACATCTACCAGAAATTATGCGGACCATTCTGTTTTACAAAATGGAAATTGGTATAAAATAGCAGTGGCAACGAATGGAGTATGTAAAATTTCGTATTCATTTTTACAAAATATGGGTATTGATGTAGCAACTATAAATCCTAAAAATATTCGTATTTACGGGAATGGAGGTGGAATGTTACCCGAGTTAAATTCTGTTGTTAGGCAAGATGATTTAGTGGAAAATGCAATTGTTGTTCAAGGCGAAAATGATGGTGTATTTAATACGAACGATTATATACTATTCTATGCAAAAGGACCAAATACTTGGACATATAATTCTGCCACTTGTCCTAATTTTCAACACAATTTGAATATATATTCTGATTCTTCTTACTATTTTATCACAGCTGATTTAGGAATAGGAAAAAGAGTTCAAACTCAAGCATCATCTACTTTAGCCATTACAAATACAACGAGTACGTTTGATGATTATGCTTTTCATGAAATAGAAACTACGAATTTTATTAAATCGGGAAGACAATGGTTTGGTGAATATTTTGAAAATACAAGTTCTTATAATTTTGCATTTTCGTTTCCCAATATTGATTTGAGTGCAACAACAAATGTGAAAGCACGAATAGCATCTAGATATATTTCAAATTCGGGAAGTGCAAGTTATTCTATAAGTAGTCAATCCGGTAGCGCAACGCTTTCAATTCCTTTCACAACAACAGATGAAAGCAATGATTATGCAAAAATTTCTTCCACTTGTTACTCGTTTAATCCTTCCAATTCTGTAATTACTGTAAATGTAACAAAACAAAATCCCAGTGCAATTGCTTGGCTTGATTATATAGAAGTAAATACGAGAAGGCAATTAACTATGTTTGGAAATCAAATGGGTTTTAGAGATTCAAAAACTGTTGGTTCTGGAAATGTAACCCAATACGATTTATTAAGTTATCAACCCATTCAAATATGGGATATAACCAATCCATCAACTGTTGTGGCTCAAGAATTTACGAACCCTTCTGTAAATAACTATCAGTTTGTTTTGCCTTCTGATACACTACACGAATTTATGGCTTTTACATCCTCTTCTTTCATTTCGCCAGTTTTTTCTAATAGAGTAGAAAACCAAGATTTACATGCATTGAGTAATAAAAACTTTATAATAGTTACTCATCCCGATTTTTATGATCAAGCACTTCAATTATCCAGACATCACGAAACAAGAGATTCCTTAACAACAATTATTGTAACACCTCAACAAATTTATAATGAATTTTCTTCGGGAGCACAAGACGTATCGGCTATTCGTGATTTTGTAAAAATGTTTTATGACAAAGCAACAACTGTGAGTGAAGAACCCCAATACTTGCTTTTGTTTGGCGATGGTTCGTATGATAATAAAAAACGATTTGCGAGCAACACCAATTTTATACCTACATACGAATCATATAATTCTACGGTTATAACAGCATCTTATGTTTCTGATGATTTTTATGGTTTGCTCGATGACAATGAAGGACAATGGGTTAATGATGCTGTGGATATTGGCATTGGAAGATTTCCAGTAAAGTCGAGTTTGGAAGCATCGGCCGTTATAAATAAAATTTTTGATTACACAAAAACAGGAATTTTACCAAACACAACTAATAATAGCTCTTCAAATCAATCTTCCAATTCACCTTTTGGAGATTGGCGAAATACAATATGTTTTGTAGCCGATGATGAGGATGGAGATTTGCACATATCTGATGCAAATAAACTGGCAACCCAAGTTGATACAACAGATAACGATTACAACATTGATAAAATTTATTTCGATGCTTATGTTCAAGAATCAACACCTGGTGGGCAACGATACCCTAATGTTACAGATGCAATTAATAAAAGAGTAGATAAAGGATGTTTGATTTTTAATTACACAGGACACGGAGGAGAAGTAGGTTTGGCACACGAAAGAGTTGTAGAAGTATCCAATATTAACAGTTGGAGTAATATTAATAATTTACCATTGTTTATTACTGCTACTTGCGAATTTAGCCGTTTTGATGACCCCGAAAGAACTTCGGCAGGAGAGTATGTTTTGTTAAACCCAAATGGTGGAGGAATAGGCTTGTTTACAACGGTTCGTCCCACATATGCAAGTGGAAATTATGTACTAAACAGAGATTTTTATGAAGCTGCATTTACGCCAATTAATGGAAAAATGCCACGTTTAGGCGATTTGTTCAACTACATAAAAAACCAATCGGGTGGAAATTCTGTGAATAGCAGAAATTTTACATTACTTGGCGATCCTGCTTTAACATTGGCATATCCAAAGTATGATGTTTCCACAGATTCAATAAACGCTATGCTTGTAACATCATCAAGTTTAGATACATTGAAAGCGCTCACATTAGTAACTGTTTCAGGAAACGTAAGAAATAGTAGCGGAACTATTTTAAATAATTACAATGGTGTTTTATCGCCAACAGTTTATGATAAAGCCCAAAATATTACTACACTCTCCAATGATGGTTCGTTTAGTCCACCATTCGCATTCAAATTACAAAAAAATATTTTGTACAAAGGAAAAGTAAGTGTAACCAACGGAAAATTCAAATTTTCGTTCATTGTTCCTAAAGATATTGCTTACCAATATGGAATAGGACGAATAAGTTATTATGCCGAAAATGGAACTGAAGATGCAAATGGTAGTTACGAAAAAATAATAATAGGAGGCTCCAATAACAATGCTCCCAAAGATTTTGTGGGTCCAGAAATTGGACTTTATATGAATGATAATAAATTTGTGTTTGGTGGAATGACCAATGAAAATCCAGTTTTGTTTTCCACTTTAAAAGATGAAAATGGTATTAACACAGTAGGAAATGGAATAGGACATGATTTAACAGCAGTATTAGATGCAAACACAGAAAACTCTATTGTTTTGAATGATTATTATCAATCCGATTTGAATAGTTACAAAAGCGGAACAGTACGTTATCCATTTTCAAGTTTAAGTGAAGGAAAACATTCGTTGAAATTAAAAGTTTGGGATGTTTACAATAATTCATCAGAATCATACACCGAATTTGTGGTAGCAAAATCAGCTGAATTAGCATTAAGTCACGTTTTAAATTACCCAAACCCATTTACTACAAAAACGCAATTTTATTTTGAACAAAATCAATGTTGTACTTCACTTGAAGTAGAAGTGCAAGTATTTACAATAACAGGCAAGTTGGTAAAAACCATTGCAATGTTTGCACAAACAGAAGGTTTCCGTTCCGAACCAATTGAATGGGACGGGCGCGATGATTTTGGTGATAAAATAGGACGAGGTGTTTACGTATATCGTGTACGAGTAAAAACCACTGAAGGAAAGACTGCCGAAAAATATGAAAAACTTGTAATTTTAAATTAATTAGTACATTAGCATCCCCAAAAAAATAGCATGAAAAATTTTAGAAAGAATTTAAGAGTTGTAGTTCTAGTAGTTTTTGCAACGCTTGTGTTGTTTAATTCACAAGCACAAACTGCATACAAAGATTATGCAAATACACTAAATACAATAACTACAGCAGTTCCATTTTTAATGATAACACCTGATTCAAGAGCAGGAGGAATGGGCGATGCAGGATGTGCATCATCAGCCGATGCAAATTCAATTCATTGGAATCCATCGAAAATGGCATTTGCAGATAAAAAAATGGCAATAGGTGTTTCATACACTCCTTGGTTAAGAGCATTGGTTCCTGATATTAATTTGGCTTATTTATCAGGTTATTACAAAACAAAAAAGAGTGGAACAATTGGAGCATCATTGCGTTATTTTTCATTAGGAGATATTACATTTACTGACAATAATGGAAATACAACAGGACAATTTCGTCCTAACGAATTTGCAATAGACATTGCTTATGCAACAAAACTATCGGATAATTTTTCGGCTGGTGGAGCAGTAAGATACGTTAATTCTAATTTAACAGGTGGAGCTTTTGTAGATGGTGCTGCAACCAAATCAGGTTATTCAGTAGCCGCAGATATTTCGGTGCTTTACAGAAAAGATAAAATAAAACTGGGCGATAAAAAAGGAATTTTTGGACTTGGTTTAAATATTTCAAACATTGGAAGCAAAATGTCTTACTCCAACAGAAGTGGTAATGGAAGTAGTTCTGATTTTATTCCAATTAATTTGCGTTTAGGCGCTTCGCTTACTGTTGCATTGGATGATTACAACAGCATTTCAATTGTAGCCGATGCAAATAAATTATTAGTGCCAACACCACCAGTTTATGCTACCGATTCATCAGGAGCACCAATTCCTGATGGAGCTGGAGGATACAAAATATCAAAAGGAAAAGACCCAAACAGAGGTGTTGCCGATGGAATTTTTGGTTCATTTAGTGATGCACCAGGTGGAAGCACAGAAGAATTTCACGAAATTAATTATGCAATAGGATTGGAATATTGGTATAATAAATTGTTTGCAATTAGAGCAGGATATTTTTATGAACATCCAACAAAAGGAAATCGTCAATTTATTACACTTGGTGCAGGTGTAAAGTATAATGTTTTTGGATTAGATTTCGCTTATTTAATTCCAACTCAACAACGTAATCCTTTAGAAAACACACTACGTTTTACCCTCACATTTGACTTTGATGCTTTTAAAGCTCAAAATAGTGAAGAAGCAAAAACAGAATAAAATCTCCAAATTAAATAAATGAAAGTTCGTGTAGGTTTTGGATTTGATGTTCATCAATTAAAAGAAGGAAGAGAACTTTGGTTGGGCGGAATTCAGCTTCAACATTCAAAAGGCGCATTAGGACATTCGGATGCCGATGTGCTCATTCACGCTATTTGTGATGCACTACTTGGAGCAGCAGGTTTGCGAGATATTGGTTTTCATTTCCCCGATACATCTGCTGATTTCAAAAATATTGATAGTAAAATATTATTGGCAAGAGTTCTGGAATTAATTACAGAAAAAAATTATTCAATAGGAAACATTGATTGTACACTTGTATTAGAAAATCCTAAAATAAATCCGCATATAGATGCGATGAAAAATACACTATCATTCGTATTAAAAATAGATGCAGCTGATATTGCAATAAAAGCAACAACCAATGAAAAAATGGGATTTATTGGGCGCGAAGAAGGCGTTTGTGCTTATGCTGTTGCGTTGATTCAACAAAATAGTTAATAAAAAAGCAACAAATCAGCAAAAAGCCCACAAACAAAGGAATTTATTGTTCAAAAAAATAATTATTTCTTCTTTTTCTTAATTAATGAATATTTTTTTTTGATATTCTACACATAACTCTATCTTTGCATCCGAATTAACCTTAAAACATTTAAACAAAATGTCAGACATTGCAACAAAAGTAAAAGCTATCATCGTTGATAAATTAGGTGTAGACGAGAAAGAAGTAACACCAACAGCAAGCTTTACAAATGATTTAGGAGCAGACTCTTTGGATACTGTAGAACTAATCATGGAATTTGAAAAAGAATTCAACATTGCTATTCCTGATGACCAAGCTGAAAAAATTGGTACAGTAGGAGATGCAATCGCTTACATTGAAGCAAACGCAAAATAATTCCTTAAAAGATTTATTTAATGAAGTTAAGACGAGTAGTAGTTACAGGTCTTGGTGCTATCACGCCACTTGGTAATAATGTTACAGATTATTGGAACAATCTTATCAATGGTGTTAGCGGGGCTGCGCCTATTACTCGTTTTGATGCTTCAAAGTTTAAAACACGTTTTGCTTGTGAAGTAAAAGGATTTAATCCTGAAGATTTTTTAGATCGCAAAGAAGCACGTAAGCTCGATCCATTTTCTCAATATGGTTTAGTATCGGCAATGCAAGCAATGAAAGATGCTGGATTAGATGGGGAAAATGCTTTTGACTCTGATAGAGCAGGTGTTATTTGGGGTTCTGGAATTGGTGGATTACAAACATTTCAAGACGAATGTTTTGGTTTTGCAAAAGGCGATGGAACACCTCGTTTCAACCCTTTCTTTATTCCTAAAATGATTGCTGATATTTGTTCTGGTCATATCTCCATCCGTTTTGGAATGAGAGGACCAAACTTTACAACTGTTTCGGCTTGTGCATCTTCTACCAATTCATTGATTGATGCTGCAACCTATATAAAATTAGGCAAGGCAGATATTATTGTAGCAGGTGGTTCTGAAGCTGCTGTTTGTGAAGCAGGAGTTGGCGGATTCAATGCAATGCACGCACTTTCTACTCGCAACGATTCACCTTCAACGGCTTCTCGTCCATTTGATGCTGACCGCGATGGCTTTGTATTAGGCGAAGGAGCTGGTTGTTTAATTCTTGAAGATTTAGACCACGCATTAAAACGTGGTGCAAAAATATATGCCGAAATTGTTGGAGGCGGAATGACTGCCGATGCAAATCATATTACAGCACCACATCCTGAAGGATTAGGAGCATTAAATGTAATGCGCAACGCTTTGGCTGATGCCGAAATGAAACCAGAAGATATTGATTATGTAAATGTTCACGGAACTTCTACTCCTCTTGGAGATGTTGCTGAAACAAAAGCTATACTTGGTGTTTTTGGTGAACACGCTTATAAATTAAATATTAGTTCAACAAAATCAATGACAGGGCACTTGCTTGGTGCTGCTGGTGCTATTGAAGCAATTGCTTGTGTTTTAGCTTGTAAAAATGATATTGTTCCTCCAACAATTAATCATTTTACTGACGACCCTGCTTTGGATAGCAAATTAAATTTAACATTTGGAAAAGCCCAAAAACGTGAAGTACGTGCCGCTTTAAGCAACACATTTGGTTTTGGTGGACACAATGCTTCTGTTATTGTAAAAAAATACACCGCTTAATTTTAGCTATTGCCAATCTTCAAAAAACCAATAAGGGTTTATTTTTCGCCCGATAAAAATTTACACGAATCGCTTCGCAATATTCTTGGATTTTACCCAATCAATATTTCATTGTATAAGTTAGCATTTCGCCATAGCTCTGTGGCACAAACAATAAAAGAAGGAATAAAAGATAGTAATGAACGCTTGGAATTTCTTGGCGATTCGGTGATTGGAACAGTGATGGCAGATTATCTTTTTAAAAAATTTCCTTACAAAGATGAAGGCTTTTTAACCAAGATGCGTTCCAAAATGGTGAGCGGCTCGCAACACAATCAATTAGCATTAAAATTGGGTTTGAATAAATTGATAGAATCGAGCAACGATAGGTTTGCAAACAAGTCGAGCTCTATTAATGGCGATGCTTACGAAGCCTTGATTGGTGCCATTTATTTAGACAAAGGATATGAATTTGCACAAAAATTTTTGTTAGAAAGAATTATCAATGTGCATATTGATATAGATGAATTGGAAACAAAAGAAGTGGATTTTAAAAGTAAATTTTTGGAGTGGGTACAAAAAGAAAAAAAAGAATATAAGTTTGAAACCATTGCCGATGGCTCTAATTCGGCAGACAAACAATTCGTACTTCAATTAATTGTTGATGGCGAAGAGGTGGGAATGGCACAGCATTTTTCTAAAAAACGTGCAGAACAAATGGTAGCCGAACAAGCTTGTAATTTTTTTTCTTTGTAGTTTCTGAATAGCTGAAAGATTTTTTTTGCCGCAAAGAAGGTGCTTGTCATTCCTAACGCAGAGAGGAATCTCTTTTTTCTAACCACAAAGTTTATACTGTTATGCGTTCGGCTTTCTTTTCTGTCAAGCAAGTTTAACAAAGTTGTCTTCGAGTTTTACATTAAAATTAATCTCTGCTTTTAATGCTCTAAATACCTTTAATACGGTGTCAATTGTCGCACTGTTGGCACTACTTTCTAGTTTAGAGATTTGAGCTTTCTGCACGCCAACGAGCTTGCCAAGCTCTTCTTGTGTCAAGTGGCGTTCTTGTCTTGCAGATTTAATCATTTTTCCAAGCACGTCCATTCTTAGTTCGTATTCGTATTCGTCACGGTCTGCTGTCCCGACTTTACCGATATACTTGTCTTTCATTTCGGTAAGTGAATAGGTCTTAATTTCTTTCGTTGCCATATTTTCTACTTTTTAAATTTGTTATTAAAATAGTTGTCTCTCAGTCTTTCTGCTCGGTCAATTTCGTTTGCAGGCACTTTGTCAACCTTCTTTATAAAACCGTGGGTTGCAATTACCAATGTTTTCTTGTTGTTCGATTTATCCCAAAATGCTAGAAGTCTGATTTGAAGTCCACCAAATTTTGTACGAAGTTCCCAAATGTCATTTTGCAATTTTTTGAACAATTTAGGGTCATTCGTCTGTTCAGCAAGGTCAATGTTATAAAATATTTTTTTGATAGTCTTTGGGTCAAGTTCTGCTATAAACTCGTTTGCTTCTTCCATAAACTTCGTTTCAAAATATCTCATTCGGCAAATTGATTGTTAAACATCACAAAGATAATGAAAGTTTCCAAATTTAGAAACATTTTTTTATATGTCGGTCAGTTCGAGTGTTTTTCTTTTTCAGAAAAATGTATCGAGAACAAAGGAAAATAATATATGGTTGAATTGATTAGTTAAGCACAGCTTACCATTTACT
>JAYTXX010000023.1:0-11751 GCA_043742725.1 Bacteroidota bacterium
ATTTGATTTCAGCATTAATTTTAAACGTGCATTAAAAGTCATTAATGCATCTTTAACATACAAATGGTGGGTTTGAGAAATATAATCGGATAGTTTTTCCAATTTTATTTCGTAAAAATTTGTTGTTGTATTTTTTTGTTTAATCACGAAACAAAATTGATACATCTAATTCTGAAAAAATATGATATTTGTCAATTTTAACATTTTTTTTACAAATAAAAAACGAACAAAATCAAGGCTTTTATCAGTTTTTCATCGAATTTAGTTTTTGACTATTGATAATGGAAATAGAACTTCCTTTAATATCAACTAATTTTTCATCTTTAAAATCAGATAGCGTACGAATAATTGTTTCTGTTGCTGTGCCAACAATTTTCGCTAAATCTTCGCGTGTAATTGCCATTGTAAAATTTTCTGTATCCGATTTTTTATATCTATTTTCAAGCATAATCAACGCTTCTGCAACTCTTTTACGAACAGAATTATAAGCTAACTTTAATAATCTATCTTCTTTTTCTAAAACATTATCCGTAAGCATTTTTATAAATTTTTGTGCAACTTCTTTACTGCTAAAAAGCAATTTAAAAAAGTCATCTTTTGGAATTACCACAATTTCAGAATCTTCCATTGCCATTGCCGATTCCTTATACACAGCATCTTCAAGTAATGTTGTATAGCCAATAAAATCGCCTTCTTTGTGCAATCCTAAAATATATTCCTTACCATCTTCGTTGGATTTATAAGTTTTTACTTTGCCTTTGTTTATAAAATAAATTGCTTTTGGATGAGCTCCTTCATTAAAAATAATTTCTTTTTTCTTATACAACTTGCTTTCTTTACTCTCCGAAAGCTTTGCCAAATTACCACTTTGAGCTTCTTCCAAAAATTTGTTCAATCCTTCACTTGTTTTTGAAAATTCTTCTTTTAATATTTCTGTTTTCTTAAAACGTGTTTCTACTGCATCCAACAATTCAATATCATCAAATGGTTTGGTTAAATAATCATCAGCACCCATACTCATTCCTCTTCTGTAATCATTTTTTTCGGCTTTAGCAGTCAAAAATATAAATGGAATACTTGCTGTGGAATTTTCTTTGCTCAACATGTGTAAAACGCCATAACCATCCAACTCGGGCATCATAATATCACAAATAATTAAATCAGGATTTTTTGATTTAGCCAACGACACTCCTTCTCTCCCATTAACCGCTGTAATTACTTTATAATTTGCTAATTCTAATATTTCAGCAGTATTTTCGCGCATTTCCAAGTTGTCCTCAATAAGTAATATTGTTTTCATTTTATTAAAATATAGTTTTAGCAAATGTAAATAACAACAAGTAGTTTAAAAACTGACAAAAATCATTTTTAAAGATGACTTCTATCAATTCTCACATTTATATTAATGATTTGTAGGAATTTCTATAACGAATGTTGTTCCCTGATTTAGTTTACTATCAAATGAAATAGAGCCTTCCATTAATTCTAAATACTTTTTTACAATGTTCAATCCCAAACCTGTTCCTTGTATATTTCCAGCATTATTTGCTCTAAAAAATCGTTCGAACAATAAAGGTTTATCTTCATCAGAAATTCCAATTCCTTGGTCTTTAATAGTTATCCTTAATATATTTCCATCGTAAATTGTTTTGAAATCAACATTTTTTCCTTCTGGCGAATATTTAATTGCATTGGATAAAAGATTAATAATTACGTTTTTCAACAACTGCTTATCCAAATTCATTGTTGTTTCTTTTCCTGCATGGGAATAATTTATTTTTTGATTTTCTTTTGCCATTGATTTTAGCTCTTCAATTATTTCTTTTGAAAAATGATCAATTAAAATTTGCTCTGGCTGATTACGAACAATACCTTCTTCTAATTTACTTAACGAAAGAAAATCATTTAAAATTTCCGTTAAATTATTTACTGATGATTTAATACGATTAATGTGTTTTAATCTTTTTTCATCATCCTCTGTTGTGGTGTATCTTGAAATTAGTGAAACTGATGAAAGAATAGTTCCTAATGGAGTTCTAAATTCGTGCGATGCAGTAGTTACAAATCGTGATTTAAGTTCATTCAATTCTCTTTCTTTTTCTAAAGCTCTCATTAATTCTTGTTTTGATTCGGCAAGATTATTAAGTGCTGTAGCCAATTCCTCTGTTCGTTCGGCAACTCTATTTTCTAATTGAGTATTTAATTCTTTAATTTCTATGTTAGCATTTTGTATTTCATTCTCGTGCTTTTTACGTTCAGTAATATCAATAACAAAACTCATTATAAAATTTCCTTCGCTTGTTGTAAAATTGCTCAAACTTATTTCAACAGGAAATTCTGTTTCATCTTTTTTCATTGCAAACAAATCCATTCCTCTTCCCATTGACCGTGCATGTGGATTTTTTGTATATCCTTCTCTATTTTTAACATGAGAAGTTGAAAATCTTCTTGGAATAAGTACTTCAATTTTTTTTTCAATAAGTTCACTTTTTGAATAACCAAATAATTTTTCGGCAATTGGGTTTACCATTACTATTTTTCCTTTGTCGTCAGAAACAATTATACCTTCGGTAGCGTGCTTAAACAAAGCATCGAGCATTTCAACTTCTTTTTTCATGAAAAATAATAATTACAAAATTGAAACACAAATATACTATTCTATTTTGTTAAACTGTGGTGCTGAAAATTTGTGATTGAGGAACATTTTTACAAGCACCATCGTAACCAAAAAGTGCATGTGCTATTTCAAAATTAAATTGTTTTGTTATGCGTATTGTTTGCATATTTTTTATTTATGACAACATTTATGACACACTGGTTTTGTTGAAGACATTTCGGGGCTTACATACGGAATTCCTAAATTCATTCCTCTCAAAATAAGTAGCAATGCCATTGAAACAATAAACACAGGCATTGCTTTTTTTATTTTATTTCTAACATTTAAACTGATACTATTTCCAAGCAGTGAAAGTGTGAGCATTGCAGGAATAGTTCCTAAACCAAACAATGCCATAAAAATACTTCCATCCAAACTACTTCCTGATGCAATTGCTCCTGCAATACCTAAATATACCAAACCGCAAGGCAACAAGCCATTGAGTGTTCCAATAAAAAATAAAGATGAAAAGGAATTTTTGTGAAACAATAAACCTAATTGTTGTTTTAATTTTCCAACATAAGAATATATAATTGCAGTAAGTTTAAATTTAGTTACAACACTAGTTGGCAATAATACCATTACCAAAATAGCAACGCCAAGCGTAATTGAAAGCACTTGTTGATAGCCTGCAATAACTAAACTTTGTCCTATCAATCCGAACAAGCCACCGAACAAAATATAAGTAAAAACCCTACCAATATTATAAAGTAGCGCTCCTGCGATTTTTGAAAAAACAGAATTACGATTTAATGGCAACACAAGTGCAATGGGTCCGCACATTCCAACGCAATGAAAACTTCCAAGAAATCCTAATGTTATAGCTGTAAGAAAAATAGTCATTGAATTATGGAATTACAATTGTTTCTTCATAAAAATAAGGTGTATTATCAACCTTCCAAGATATTTGCATCTTGTACATTCCTTTTTTAAATGTTGCTAAACTTATTTTTTGTTGTGCATTTTCGTTTAGATCAATTGTTGTTTTAAAATCTTTTGATGCATCAGATGGACAAAAAAATAAAATATCTCCAAGCATATTTTTTCCTTTAAAAATAGATTGAAATTGCAATTCAATAGCTGTGTTTGTAATTATGTGTGAAATTTTTTCAGGTAAAGCATTTGCATTATTTAGCTCATTTATTTTATCCTGAAATTTTAATTCTCTATCGTAATAATCATCGCTTACCAAATCTATTTTTTGGCGCATACTTACTGTAACCATTGTTATTATTAGCAATACAAAGCCAATGTACAAGGTTGCTATTTTTGTTCCCCAACTTATTTTTAACATAGCATTCGATTTTAGTTTTACTTATTTTGAAATAGGTCCTAAAAAATTTGTTTCCACAGTTTCTATTTTTTTTCCTTCAGAATATATTCCAATTTTTAGTTTTGTTTTTCTTGTTTTAATTTGATTGCGATTAAGAATCACAAAAAATTCGGAACTCGCCACATTCTCTTTTCCAACATTTATCATATCCTTTCCAACCATTTTTATTTGCCCACTATCCGATTCTATTTTTAAAATTACAGGAAGTTCTTTGTGTGTTTTGTTAATTAATTTAATGTTGTATAAATTGCTTACACAATTATTTGGTTGTTCTTGATACAACATTCCTGGTGTTCTCAATATGCTGGTTTCAGTATCTGTTCTGCTTAATAATAGTGTTACTAAAATTCCCAACAGTAAAATTAAAACGCCAGAGTAAACAATCATTCGGACTGTGATTTTTAATTTTTGTTTATTAGCAATTCCATTTTCCGAATCAAAACGAATTAATCCTTTTTGTAGCCCAACACTTTCCATCATGTGGTCGCAAACATCAATACACGCTGTACAATTGATACACTCCAATTGTGTTCCATTTCTAATATCAATTCCTGTTGGACAAACTTTTACACATTGTTCGCAATCAATACAATCTCCTTTTGCACGTGTTTCATTTTTTTTAAACTTCCCTCTTTCTTCTCCTCGCTTGTAATCATAAGCAACAACAATTGAATTTTTATCCAACAAAACACCTTGCAATCTTCCATAAGGACAAACTACAATACATACTTGCTCGCGAAACCACATATACACACCAAAAAATACGCCTGTGAAAATCAGTAGCGAAATAAATGTTCCAATGTTTTTTGATAAACCTTGCTTGTATAAATTCAGCACATTATCAATACCAATTACATACGCTAAAAATGTGTTTGCGATGATGAATGAAACAAGAAAAAAAACAGAAATTTTAGAACTCTTTTTAATTATTTTTTCTCTGTTCCAAAGTTGCTTATCAAGTGCTTTTTGATGGCTTGCATCTCCCTCAATCCAATATTCAATTTTACGAAAAACCATTTCCATAAAAATAGTTTGAGGACAAGCCCAGCCACAAAAAACTCTACCAAATACTACTGTGAAAAGGATAATAAAAACAATGAACGTAAGCATTCCCAATACAAAAAGAAATAAATCTTGGGGCCAAAAAACAGCTCCAAACAAAATGAATTTACGTTCGGGAATATCAGCTAAAAAAAGAGGTTCGCCACCAACTTTAATAAATGGAATTGAAAAAAATACAATGAGATAATAAATACTTAAAAGTGTTCTTTTATTGTAAAGCGAACCTTTAGGTTTTAGTGCATAAATCCAAGCTCGTTTTCCATCTTTTATTGTTGCAATTGAATCTCTAAATGAATCATCTTTTTTATCTTCGGTAGTGTTCATTGTATTTATTTCTTCTCAACTTTTACGCTATCTATTACAGCAGAAACTATTTGTGTACTATCTTTTTTTGTTGAATCGGCAACTGCTACCGAATTATTTTCTATAAACAAATCGCCTTGTGGTGCTTTTGCATTTGCAGGATTTGTGCCTCTCAATGTTTTAATATAACTCGCCAATTCACTTATTTTTACTGGTGTTAAATCTGCTTGCCACGATTTCATTCCTTTATCGGGCCAACCATATTTTATGGTTTTAAAAATATCCGAAATACTTCCTCCATGTATCCAATAATCGTCTGTTAAATTTGGTCCAACTCCACCTTCACCCATTTTTCCGTGACAAACAAAACAATTTTCTTTGAATACATTTGCTCCCTCATCTAATTGTGCTTTGTCGGTAATCAATTTCACATTACTTTCATTTACATTGTTTGCACTATTTTTTTGAAACTCTTCTTTCGCAATGTTTGCGGCAATTATAGATTTATCGTATTCTGCTTTTTGCAAGTCGCCTGTTTTGCTTACATGAAAATTAATTAAGTAAACAAATGCAAAAACAATTGTAAGATAAAAACCATATTTCCACCAAGGTGGCAAATCGTTGTCTAACTCACGAATGCCATCGTAATTGTGGTCGAGCATAATTGTTTCTTCATTTTCAATGGCTACCGAAGCATTCAATTTTTCAAGCAAAGATGGTTCTTCTTTTACTGCTGCTGCTGTTGCTGTTTTTACAACTTCCGATTTTAAAAACAATTGAATACTTGAAATTAAAACCCAAATAATAATAATTTCTAAAATAATTGCAGAAATTAAAATGACAAACAAATCATTGCTCAATCCCATGTATCCATTTTGTGCAACATTTGTGGCTGTTTCCGCTGTTTGTGCAAAAACCTGATTGCCTTTTGCAACAAGAAAAATGAACGCTACAATGCTTAAAAATTTTCCTGAATTGTTTTCTTTATTTTTATTTCTCGAAAATTGTGCAACATTTTTTAATACTCCACCCAACACCGAAATGATGATGAGCAATAAAATAATTACGCCTAAAAGTGTGTTGAACAAAGGATTTGAGAAAACAGATAAGGAATTTGTTTCAACAGGTTTTCCATCTTGTGCAAATAATGTTGCACTAAAAACAAGAGCTAAACCTGTTGCAAAATATTTTGCACTTGTTGCTCGATAGTTCGGAAAGTTATTAATGATAAGCTTTTTCATACCTTTCAATTTATAGTTTTGAATTATTGTTTGAATTATCTAATGGAATATTTTTCATTTCCATAATGTATTGCTTGTTCACTTTTATTGCCCAAATAACTAAAACAATAAAAAATAAAAAGAAGATGCCGAGTGATATCATTGGAAACACTCCTACTCCTGCAATTTTTTCTAAATAGTTGATAAATTTCATAGCGTTTATTTTTTATCGTTAATTAAATGCGAAACTTTTATATCTCTTCCTAATCGTTGCAAATAAGCAATCACAGCAATAATTTCTCTATCGTTTAAAGTTTCAATTTTATCAGTTTTCAAACTTGTTGTAATTTTTTCGGCTTGAATCATTAAATCTTGATTTGCAATTTTATCATAACCTTCAGGATAAGGAACACCCAACTTTATCATTGCTCTAATTTTTGCAGGCGTGCTTGCTGTATCCAACGGGGCATCTAACAAGAATGCATACGATGGCATAATTGAACCAGGCGACATAGATGTAGGATCCATCATGTGATTGTAGTGCCAAGAATCGGGATACTTATTACTTTCTCTTGCCAAATCTGGTCCTGTGCGTTTTGAACCCCATTGAAATGGATGGTCATAAACAAATTCACCTGCTTTTGAATATTCGCCATAGCGTTCGGTTTCAAAACGTAATGGACGAACCATTTGTGAATGACATGTATAACAACCTTCTCTTACATAAATATCTCTTCCTTGCAATTCAAGCGGTGTGTAAGGTTTTACATTTGATATGGTTGGTATGTTTGATTTGATTAAAAATGTTGGAACCATTTCCATTACACCACCAATTAAAATAACCACCAATGCAAGAATCATCATTTGAATTGGCTTGCGTTCAATTACTCTGTGCCAATGTTCGCCAGTGTGTGAGGTATAAGCTTTTGCTAAAGCAGGTGCTTCTGCTTCTTCGTTTTCTAACAGATTTCCAATTTTTACAGTTTTAATAATATTGTAAGTCATCAAAATAAATCCAACCAAATACATTGTTCCACCAAGTGAACGCATCATGTACATTGGACGTAATTGAATTACTGTTTCCAAAAAATTTGGGTATTTCAAAAATCCTTCGGCAGTAAATTCTTGCCACATTAAATATTGTGTGAAACCAGCCCAATACATTGGAATTGCATAAAATAAAATTCCTAATGAACCTAACCAAAAGTGCCAGTTAGCCAATTTTGTTGACCATAAATTGGTGCGAAAAATTTTTGGTATTAACCAATAAATAATTCCAAAAGTTAAAAATCCATTCCAACCCAAAGCTCCAACATGAACGTGTGCAATAATCCAATCTGTAAAATGTGCAATTGAATTTACTTTTTTCAACGAAAGCATTGGACCTTCAAAAGTTGCCATTCCATAAGCTGTTACAGCCACCACCATAAATTTCAACACAACACTTTCGCGTACTTTATCCCAAGCTCCACGCAATGTTAAAAGCCCGTTTATCATTCCTCCCCACGATGGTGCGATAAGCATTACTGAAAACACAACGCCTAACGATTGCGCCCAGTCGGGCAAAGCGGTGTATAACAAATGATGTGGACCCGCCCAGATGTATAAAAATATTAATGCCCAAAAATGGATAATTGATAAACGATAAGAATATACAGGACGTTCAGCTGCTTTAGGAATAAAATAATACATCAATCCTAAATAGGGAGTGGTTAAGAAAAATGCAACAGCATTGTGCCCGTACCACCATTGTACCAAGGCATCTTGCACACCTGCATACCAAGAATAACTTTTTAGAAATGAAACTGGTATTTCAAATGAATTGACAATGTGAAGCACTGCAACAGTTACAAATGTGGCAATGTAAAACCAAATAGCAACATATAAATGGCGCTCTCTGCGTTTTAAAATTGTACCAAACATGTTCCAACCAAATATTACCCAAATTAATGCAATAGCAATATCAATAGGCCATTCAAGCTCTGCATATTCTTTTCCAGTGGTAATACCAAACGGAAGTGTGAGTGCTGCAGCAACAATAATTAATTGCCAACCCCAAAAATGAATTTTACTTAACGTATCGCTAAACATACGTGCTTTGCACAAGCGTTGTAATGAATAATAAACGCCCATAAAAATTCCATTACCAACAAATGCAAAAATTACTGCATTGGTATGCAATGGTCTTAATCTTCCGAAAGCTGTTTGTGGCAATATGTTTAGCGTTGGATAAATAAGTTGTAATGAAACCCAAAGTCCAACCAACATACCTACCAAGCCCCACAAAATGGTGGCATAAGCAAATTGTTTTACAATTTTATTGTCGTACGAAAATTTTTCTACTTCCATATTATTTAATTATTTGGTTTGTTTATTTGTTGATTGATTTTTAAAATTGGTTTTATAATTTTCACAAAAAGTAGTTTCACTTTTTGTTTTTAAATTGGCTGGTGTATTTTCAAAAAGCATTCGCACCGATGGTGTATAATCATCTTCATATTGTCCGCTTTTTACACTCCAAATAAAAGCAAGCAAAAATCCTAATGCTATTACTATGCTTGCTCCTACCATAACGAATAATGCGCTCATCTTTTTTTTATTTACGGCTCAAAATTATGTTTCATCACCCGAAGCATTTATGACTTGCGTCAGATACAATAATGACTTATGTCATATTAATTTTTGTTTGATGAAATGATATTTTTGAAAAAAAATTATGAGTTATGAGTGCGTTGTCAGTTCGAGTGTTTTTCTTTTTCAGAAAAATGTATCGAGAACGTGGAAAAAAAAATGATGAATTATGAGTGATGAGTGCGTTGTCATTCTGAACAGAGGGAAGAATCTATTTTTTTTCTAACCGCAGAGAAACATAAAAAAAAAGAATGTGCTAATAAATTAATTTGATGATGTGCTAATTATTCTAACCACAGAAAAAAACATAGTTGGTCATTGCGATGGCTTTTCGCCAGAAGCAATCTATAAGTAATGCTTTGTGTAGAGATTGCTTCGTTGCTCTCGCAATGACTTTGTGCTTGTCAGTTCGAGTGTTTTTCTTTTTTAGAAAAATGTATCGAGAACGTGTTTTTACCGCAAAGGCGCAGAAGGAATAAGAACAATAAAAAACTTACATTTGCTTTTATTAAAATTAAGCAGCGTTTTAAAATTCAAAAGTACAACCATACAAAGTAAAAACCAGCAAGCACATTTATTTCGTTTTTAAAACGAACAAAATTTGAACAAATAAAATGAAACAAAATTTAGCGCATATTGCTATTATTGTAGATGACTACGACAAAGCAATAGCATTTTATACACAAAAATTAAATTTCACACTCACAGAAGATACCATTTTATCAGAAACAAAAAGGTGGATTTTGGTAACACCCAAAGGCACAAACGGATGTTCCTTATTGTTAGCCAAAGCTACAAATGAAGCTCAAAAAAATAGCATTGGAAATCAAACAGGCGGACGTGTTTTTCTTTTTCTACACACCGACAATATTAAACGAGATTATCAGAACTTGCTTAATAATGAAATTAAAATTATAAGAGCACCAAGTAGTGAAGCTCACGGAACAGTTGTAGTTTTTGAAGATATTTTTGGAAACTTATGGGATTTGATAGAACCTATAAATAAGATATAATTTTTTCGCAATAAAGCGAATACAAAATTTATTAAATGCTAACGCAAAGCTGAAGCAAAGTGATACGTGAAAATTTTTCTTACTTTATTTTATGTTTTTTTTATCAAGAAAACATAAACACTAAAAAAAATGAATAAAAAAATATTATTATTAATTCTGTTGCCTCTTGTATGTTTTCTACAAAATTGTTCGTGGCAAGAATATTTTGTGATAACAAATCAAACCAAATCTAACATTGTTATAGAATATGAAATTGAAATGCCAGCCGATGGCTTTTCAATTTTTGATAATCATCCCATTTATTACAAACTTAATTCAGATGGTAGTATTTATTGGAATGAAACCCATAACGCTGTTGACCTTGATACAGCAAACCTTTTAGTTAAAACAATATTAACTCCCAACAATTGTTTAATAATTGGAGAATTATCTAACGACAATTATAAAAGCCACAACCAATATTTTATTAATGGAAGACATTTTAATTTAAAGAATCTTAAAATTGAAAATGCTAACGCAATAACCAAAATAAATTTCCAAAATTTTGATGCTTATTTTACTAAACAAAATAATTTGATTACGTACAAGATAAAATAATCTTTGCGTTCTCTGCAGTAAAAAAAAGTTCTCGATACATTTTTCTGAAAAAGAAAAATACTCGAACTGACTATGCACAATTCGTGTTCATTCGTGTAATTCGTGTCAATATTTTATTTTATGTTGTTAATTTTTTTTCTCTGCGTTCTCTGCGCCTCTGCGGTAAAAAAAAGTTCTCGAAAGCCAACGCACTCATAAATTTTCCCTACAATCCTTTTCGTTTTGCAATAATTGTACTTGCAAGTGTGGTGAGCAACACAATGGAAATAGAACTCACAGGCATAAGAATAGCAGCAATAACAGGCGATAAAATTCCTTGAACAGCGAATGACAATCCAATAATATTATAAATAACTGATAAGATAAAACTTGCAATAATTATTTTTTTTCCACTTTTAGCAAAATCCAAAAACAGTTTTAATTTGTTGAATGAACCTCCATCTAAAATAGCATCACACGATGGCGAAAAATTATTTGTATCGTCCGAAACTGCAATACCAACATTGCTTTGCATCAATGCACCAGCATCATTTAAACCATCACCAATCATTATCACTCTATGATTTTTTTCTTGCAATGATTTTATGTATTCCAATTTTTCAACTGGTTTTTGATTAAAATATAAATCGTTTTCGGTTGAAAATATTTTTTTCAAATTTTCTTTTTCAGCATCATTATCTCCCGACAATAATTGAATTTTATAATTTGCTTTTAATTTATTTGCAAGCAATAAAATTCCATTTCTATAAGTACTTTCAATACTAAAAAAGCCTTTCACAACACAATCAATTGATAAAAACACTTTACTTGAAGTGCTTGATGAATCAAGCCTTTTGCCTGTAACAAAATATTCAGAGCCCATAATTATATATGAGTTATTTACAAATCCTTTTATACCTTGTGCTTGCAACTCTTCAAAATCAATTACTGCATATT
>JAYTXX010000024.1:0-20515 GCA_043742725.1 Bacteroidota bacterium
ACAACTCATTTTGTTGATATCGATTTTTCACCAAGTATTTTACACCAAGTATTTTACTGATTTGCTCTTGTATTTGTTCTTTATTTTCACTTGATTTTATTGCTAATTCAATGGCAGTTACTTCGGTTGTATAATCAAGCAATTCGCGAGCTTTATCAATATTTGTAATTACATATTTGTAATCAAACTCATCATTGATTGAAAAAATTCCTGCAGGATAAACTTTCAATTCATTCAAGCCATCTTCTGGATTAATGATATTTGTAGTTCCTCGTTTGGGAGCATAAACAGAAATGGGAATAAACATATCTTTTACATTTGTTTGTAAAACATAAGCAACACCTTTTCCCATTACTACATTATTTTTTTCGATACTAAAAATGCCTTCATTTATAAGCGAATCGAAATGAATCATTTTGCGATAATCTTTGCTAACGCCTTTTATGGTTGCAACACATTGTTGGTCGTTGTATTTCAACAAAGCGTTTCCTTCCACAATTTCAGTATAAAAAGCAATGCTATTTAATTTTTTTAATTCAGTAATTTCAGTTGCATTTGGATTAAATGTTTTTCCTTGTTTAATGGTAATTTCAATATCGGGGTCAAAGGAATTGTAAAGCGATTCAACTAAATTGGACAACCCGTTAAACGCTGAAAGCACAATGATTAAAGCCATTGTGCCAATACAAACACCAACAATTGAAATGCCCGAAATAATATTAATCGCATTGTGCGATTTTTTGGAAATCAAATATCGTTTGGCTATGAAAAAGGGGAAGTTCAATTTTTTAAAATTTACTTTTTCAAAAGTTCATCAATGCGCATTGCATAGTCCAATGAATCATCTAAATAAAAATTCAAGTTTGGAATAATACGCACTTGTTTTTTTATTCTTTCAGATAATTTCATTCTAATTTCTTTGGTATGTGTTTGAATTAGTTTTAATAAAGCAGCATTGTCGGGAGCGTTAAATAAACTAACATATACTTTTGCAATTCCCAAGTCGGGACTCACACGTACTTGTGTAACCGTTATTAGCGCATTGCCAAAAAGCAAACGTGTTTCGCGTTGAAAAATTTCGCCCAGTTCTTTTTGTATTAATCGTGAAACTTTTAATTGTCGTTGCGTGTCCATCTCAAATTTATTAGAATGCTAAATTAAATATTATAACGCTACAAACATTATCTTTGCCGAATGAAAAATTTTTTCGGTGTATTGCGCTATGTAAAAGGCTACTGGAACTATGCAGTTTTGAACATCGTTTTCAATTTACTTTCAGTTATTTTTTCGGTGTTTTCCATTGCAATGCTTTTTCCTTTTTTGCAAATTTTATTTACCGATGATACCACCAAACTTGTTGCAATCATTCAACAAGGTTCACCAACGGTTCATTTTTCTACTTCATCTTTTATCGATTTTATAAATTATCAATTAGCCAAAGGTACTGTTGAGCAAGGAAAATTAACAGTATTGGTTTGGATTTGCATTTTTATTATTATAACTATTTTCTTAAAAAATTTATTTCGCTATTTAGGAATGTATTTTTTAGCCCCAATCAGAAATGGTGTAGTGCGTGATATGCGAAATAAAATTTTGGATAAAGTTTTACAATTACCATTGTCGTATTATTCCGAAGAACGCAAAGGAGATATTATGAGTCGCATGACTGCTGATGTTCAGGAAATAGAATGGAGCATTATGTGTTCATTAGAAATGATTTTTAGAGAACCCATTACTATCATTATTTTTTTAGTGATAATGGTTGTGATAAGTCCACAATTAACTTTGTTTGCTTTTATTTTATTGCCAATCACAGCATTTGCAATTGGTAGAATTGGAAAAAGTTTAAGACGTTCGTCCACACAAGGAAAAGAAAAAATGGGAATACTACTTTCTATTTTAGAAGAAACACTTGGTGGATTGCGCATCATCAAAGGATTTAATGCAGAGAAACATATTAGCTCACGTTTTGCGGAAGAAAATCAAGCATACACAAATATCTCTGTGAAAATGTATCGCAAAGTTGATTTAGCTTCTCCAATGAGTGAATTTATGGGCGTTTCGGTAATGGTTATTATTCTTTATTTTGGTGGAAAACTTGTGTTGGACGAACATCATCTGATGGAAGGTTCGGTATTGATTACCTACATTGCTATTTTTTCGCAAATACTAACTCCTGCAAAAGCCTTTACTACGGCTTATTATAGCGTACAAAAAGGATTAGCATCTGCCGAACGAATTGATAAAATTTTGAATGCAGAAGTAACAATTAAGGATGCTGAAAATCCTATTTCAATCACAAAATTTGAAAAAGAAATTGAATATAAAAATGTTTCGTTTGCTTATCGCGAAGGAGAAGTTGGTTGGGTGCTCAATAATATTAATTTGAAAATTGAAAAAGGCAAAACCATTGCTCTTGTTGGTCAATCGGGTTCTGGTAAAACAACAATGGCAGATATGTTACCTCGTTTTTATGATGCTTCGCAAGGCGAAATTTTGATTGATGGCGTATCCGTTAAAAATGCAAAAATAAAAGATATACGAGCATTGATGGGCATTGTAACACAAGAATCTATTTTATTTAACGACACCGTTTACAACAATATTGCATTTGGAATTGAAAATGTAACAGAAGAAAAAGTGATAGAAGCCGCTAAAATAGCCAATGCTCACGAATTTATTTCGCAAATGAGTGAAGGCTATCAAACCAATATTGGTGATAGAGGAAACAAAATGTCGGGTGGACAACGCCAACGAATGAGTATTGCGCGTGCTGTTTTAAAAAATCCTCCTATTTTAATTTTAGATGAAGCAACATCTGCTTTGGATACAGAAAGCGAACGATTGGTGCAAGATGCGTTGAACAAATTAATGAAGAATAGAACATCAATTGTAATAGCGCACCGCCTATCAACTATACAACATGCAGATGAAATTATTGTGTTGCAAAAAGGAGAAATTATTGAACGTGGAACTCATTTGCAATTAATATCTCAAAATGGCACTTACAAAAAACTACATGAAATGCAGTCGTTTGTTTAACATTTTTTAATTGCTTATTTCAACATCCATCATTACATTTGTTATAACTAAAAAAATAAAATCATGAAAAAACATTTACTTTTTATCTTCTGTTCTGTTTTCGTTTTTCAAGCAAAAGCTCAAACACCAATTTCCATTACAACAACCGATGTAGCGCCAACTGGCAAAATAATTTATCAAGCCAATGATACACTTCCTTCTATAATGGTTGGAAGCCCAAGTGCATTGACTCAAACATGGAATTTTTCGGCATTAGATTCAAACTCTATTGATACATTAAGTTTTCTTTCTTATTCTTCTGCACCCAACAATTCTTTTGCTTCTTCAAATCTTGTTGTTCAAAATGGAAGTCAGCCATTTTATTCTTATCTTAAAAACACTCCAACTGCCTTGGCATCTTATGGAAATGCAGGAGTTATTGATTTTGGAAATGGACCCGTAAATTTTAAACAAATTAATACTCCTTCAGAAGCATTAATGATTTTCCCTGCAACATACAATACTTCGTACGTAAATAATTATAATGTTAAGGTTCCAGCAACGTATGTCAATTTCAATGTTTCTGGAACTCAAATTGATTCTATTAGACAGCATTCTCGTGTGAACAAAACAGTTGTAGTAGATGCTTGGGGTACATTAACAACGCCATTAGGAACATATAATGTTATTCGTAGCCAACAAACAAAAATTACACACGATTCAACAGATGCTTACATTGTGATTGTAATTGGAGGATTTCCTTTTGGGTCTTGGACAGACAATGTTCAAACTACAGCAGATTCTACAACTGAATATACTTGGTGGGCAAATAGTGTAGGCTTTCCGCTTGTTACGGCAACTATGGATTCTACAGGAAATGTTTCTCGAGTACAATGGTTAAAAACATTGCCAGTTACTGCAGGAATTAATGAACAAACAGAATTTGCTAATAATGTTATCGTTTTTCCAAATCCAGCACAAGATGAAATTAATTTTCTTTTAGAATCTTCAAAGGTTGCTTCAATTCAAGTGTTTGATATTGCAGGAAGAATGATAAACTCATGCGCTGTAACAACAGATAATACAAGGTTAAATACATCTCAATATGCAAACGGAATTTATTCGTATTCAATTATTGATAAAAACAAAACGATTGTAAATAGAGGAAAATTTACAATAGCAAAATAGATAATTCTTAAAAAATATAAAATGAAAAAAATAGCATTATTCATTATTGTTGTTTCATCAGTTTTAAATGCCACAGCACAACTTCCCGATTTTGGTTTTGAAACATGGGCAAATGTTCCGTTTAGTACAACAGTTCAAGACCCACAAGGTTGGGCAAGTTTTAATGTGGTTATTCCTTTAGGCATGGGACAAACAGTATTTAAAGAAACTACTGCGCCATTTGCTGGAACAGCTTCTGCAAAAATTGTAACAGATGTTCTCCCTTCTTCTATTATGGCTCCAAATCCATTTACACCTGGACAAAATTTTGATACAGTAGGTATTTTAGGATTAGGAACAACTCAATTTTCATCTCCATACATTCGTTTTGGAAAACCATATGCTTCTCGACCAACTACTTTGTCGTTTAATTGCAAATACACTCCAATGAATGGAGATTCAGCATTTGTGGTTGCATTTTTAACCAAATGGAACACCAATCATCGTGATACAATTGCGGCTGGATTATTTGCCACAGGAGTAGCAACAACAAGTTATAGTTTAAATACATTAACCATGAATTACAATTCTTCTTTTGCAAGTGTAATTCCCGACACACAACATGTTTTTATTTCGTCAAGTATTTATAAGCACGATGGTGCTCAAAAAGGAAGCACACTTTATGTTGATGATGTGGCTTGGACAGGATACAATAGTGTGAATGATATAAATGGAGCGTTAAGTACAGTTTCTGTTTTTCCAAACCCAGCAACAAATATTGTCAATTTGCAATCTTCTGTAAATGCAACAATGATTGAAGTGCTTGATATTACAGGTCGTTCAATGGGCGTATTTCAAATGATGAATAATAAAGCAACTGTTTCAACTCAACCATTCGCAACTGGAATTTATGTTTTTAATGTGTATAACGAGAAAAAAGAAATTGTACATCGTGGAAAATTTGAAGTAACGAAATAAAATTTCTTTATTCAATTCTAAAAACAGCGTTGGTTTTTCAACGCTGTTTTTTTATTGATAAACCTTTCAAAAGGTTTGGTATTTTTACATAAAATAAAAATTCATTGAACGCAAAAATCAAAGATGGTTTCAATTTTATTTCTAAACTTAACTTTAGAAGAATTGGAAATGCTACACAAGTAGTGATGAGTTTTTATTTATCGAAATGGACAAAAAAGCCTATTCAGTGGGGATTTCCGATAAGTGTAACTATTGAACCAACAACATCTTGTAATTTACGTTGTCCGGAATGTCCGAGTGGAAAACGAGAATTTACACGCCCAACAGGAATGTTGCAAAACGATTTTTTCAAAAATACATTAGATGAAATAGGTAGTAAAATTTCCTATCTTATTTTTTATTTTCAAGGCGAACCATTTTTGAATCCTGCATTTTTAGAAATGGTAAACTATGCTTCGAGAAAAAATATTTATACTGCAACTTCTACCAATGCACATTATTTGAATGATGTGAATGCACGAAAAACAGTGGAGAGTGGATTGGATAGATTGATTATTTCTATTGATGGTACTACGCAAGAAAGCTATGAGCAATATCGTGTTGGTGGGGATTTGAAAAAAGTGATAGAAGGAACAGAAAATATTGTGAAATGGAAAAAAAAATTAAAATCAAAAACACCACATATTATTTTTCAATTTTTGGTGGTGAAGCACAATGAACATCAAATAGAAGATGTAAAAGCATTAGCAAAAAAAATGCAAGTAGATGAAGTGCGTTTTAAAACAGCGCAAATTTATGATTATGAAAATGGCAATGAACTAATTCCTACCATTGATAAATATGCTCGTTATAAAAAACAAGCAAATGGGAAATATAAAATTAAAAATTCGATGCTGAACCATTGCTGGCGATTGTGGCATTCAACCGTTATTACTTGGGATGGTTTGGTTGTGCCTTGTTGTTTTGATAAAGATGCAAAACATCAATTAGGTGATTTAAAACAAATGAAATTTGATGAGCTCTGGAAAAGCAATGAATATAATGCTTTTAGGGCTTCTGTTTTACGTTCTCGTTCCGAAATAGATATTTGTAAAAATTGCACAGAAGGAACGCAAGTGTGGTCTTAAGTTTTTTTTTGATATTTTTCTTTGCGATACTTTGCGAAATGCTTTAAGCCTTATTTGTTCTCATTCACAGAAATGGTTTCTGTTGGTTGAGAAATTTCATCAATCACAATTTCCTTTTTTCCAAAAAAACGTTTTTGAAATAAAATAATAATCGCAACTCCAACGCTAATAGAAGCATCAGCAAAATTGAAAACAGGTCGGAAGAACACAAAATCTTCTGTTCCCCAAAAAGGAAACCAAGCAGGAAAGTGGGTTTCAACAATTGGAAAATAAAACATATCTACCACTTTACCATGCAATAATGTTGAGTAGCCACCTTCTTCGGGCATAAAACGTGCAATATCAAAATTACTATCGCTAAATAAAACACCGTAAAAAGCACTATCGATAATATTTCCCAAAGCACCTGCAAAAATTAATGCAATGCAAAAAATGTATAATTTATCTTCGTTCTTTTTTGTTAGTGTCCATAAATAATAACCAATTCCTCCAACGGCAACAATTCTAAAAGTGCTTAAAAATAATTTTCCAAATTTTCCGCCAAACTCCATTCCATAAGCCATTCCGTTGTTTTCAGTAAAATGAATGATGAACCAATTCCCAGCAACGTGAACTTCTTCACCAAGAAAAAAATGTGTCTTGATATAAAATTTAATAAGTTGGTCAATCAGTAAAACAAGAAATACAACAAGGAGTGATTTTTTCAAAATGCGAAATTTAAAATTTGTGCAAAAATAAAGAAAGGCTACACATTGTGTAACCTTTCTTGAAAAATAGTTTTAAATAAAATTAATTACGTTGGTCAAGCTTTGCTTCAATAGCTAATGTAGCGTGAGGCACACTGCGTAAACGTTCTTTAGAAATTAATTTTCCAGTTTGACGACAAATTCCATACGTTTTATTTTCAATACGAATTAATGCGTTTTGTAAATTCTGAATAAATTTTTCTTGACGACCTGCCAAATGCGCTGTTTCTTCTTTTGATAATACATCTGAACCATCTTCTAATAATTTGAATGTTGGTGAAGTATCATCAGTTCCGTGGTCATCTCTATGCGACAAAGTACTTTTTAATAACTCATAATCTTTTTGTGCATCACCTAATTTTTTCAAAATAAGTTGTTTAAATTCTTTTAACTCATTATCAGTATAACGTGTGCGTTTATCTGTATTAATGTGTGGTTTAGGTGCAGGACCCATTGGCTTACGGATAGATTGTGGTTTGTATTCTACAATCATTGGAGCATCATCATATTTGTTATTTCTTCCATCATCATCCAAATCCATTTCGCGTTCTGCTTTTTTCTTCACTATTGGTTGTGGTTTTACCACTATTGGTTTAGCAACAACCACAGGTTTAACTTTAATTGGTTCTACTTTTTTTACTGGTGCAGATTTCGCTACTTTTTTTGTAGGCTTAACAACTTTTTTAGCAACCGCCTTTTTTACTGGCTTAAGTGCTTTCTTCACAATTTTTTTAGCAACCGCTTTTTTAATAATTTTTTTAGCAGGTTTGGTAGCTTTTTTGGGAGTTACCTTTTTAGCAACAATCTTTTTAGCTGTTTTTTTAGCAATTGCTTTTTTGACAACTTTTTTTGGAGCGACTTTTTTAGCAACTACTTTTTTCACTATTTTTTTTGCTACTGCTTTCTTCACAGGTTTCACTGCTTTTTTTATTGCTTTTTTAGGAGTTACTTTTTTTGCAGGTTTAGCAACTTTTTTAGGAGTTACTTTTTTTGCAGGCTTTTTAGCAACCGCTTTTTTTACAGGTTTAGCAGCTTTTTTAGCTGGTTTTCCTTTTTGCGTTTTTTTAGCCATTTTCAAATTAATTTAAGTTTTTAGTTATTGTAATTTTTGTTTTCACTTCTTCTTCTAATTCAATCTCCAAGCCTTTTGTAGCATCCACAATATCAACAAGTTCGAGAGATGAAGCCAAAATTTCCGCGCAAATATAGTCCAAATTATTATTGATTGCCGAATTTATAATAGAATTTCGCTCAATTTTTACATCTATTTTGTCTGTAAGCTCCAATTGGCTTTCTTTTCGGAGGTTTTGAATGCGGTTTACTAATTCCCTTGCCAAACCTTCTTCTTTTAATGCAGGAGAAATAGTAACATCCAATGCAACGGTCAATTGACCAGCATTTGCCACTTTCCAACCTGGAATATCTACCGGAATAATTTCTACATCTTCAGCTTCTAATACAATAGTATCAATATTCCCACCTTCGTTTACTTTTATATTAAACGCATAAATTCCATCTTTTTCTATTCCAGAAATTATGGTTTGTGCATTTTCATTAGCAAAAGTTTGAACTGCTTTCATATTCTTCCCGCATTTCTTCCCAAGTGTTTTGAAATTCAATTTCAAATTTTTTACAATTTGTGTATGTGATTCATCCACCAATTGCAAGTCTTTTACGTTTACTTCCGAAAGTATCAAATCCTTTACCGCTTCAATTTTTTCTTTTATACTATTGTCTAACACTGGAATTTGAATTGTTTGTAATGGCTGACGAACACGTATGTTTTCTTTTTTGCGAATAGATAAAACCATTGAAGAAATTTTTTGTGCCAACTCCATTCGCTCTTCTAAATTTTTATCAATTTGATTTTCGTTCGCCTTCGGAAAGTCGCTTAAATGAATAGATTCAAACGATTCTTGTTTTGTAATTTCATTCAAATCGTTGTATAATCTATCCATAAAAAATGGAGCAATGGGAGCCGAAAGTTTTGCAATAGTTATCAAGCAAGTATATAACGTTTGATAAGCAGCAATTTTATCTTGCGAATAATCACCCTTCCAAAAGCGCCTTCTGCAAAGGCGTACATACCAATTACTCAAATGTTCATCAACAAAATTTTCAATTAATCTTCCTGCACGATGTGGTTCGTAATCGTTGTAAGCTTCGTCCACATTTTTTACCAATGTGTTTAATTCCGATAGAATCCAACGGTCAATCTCTGGTCTTTGGTTGATGGCAATGTCTGCTTCTGTATAATTGAAGCCATCCACATTTGCATACAAAGCAAAGAAAGAATAGGTATTGTGCAGCGTTCCAAAAAATTTTCGTTGCACTTCGGTAATACCTTCCATATCGAATTTCAAATTATCCCAAGGTGCTGCATTGGTAATCATATACCAGCGTGTGGCATCTGGTCCATATTTTTCGATGGTAGCAAATGGGTCAACAGCATTGCCCAACCGCTTGCTCATTTTTTGTCCGTTCTTATCCAACACCAATCCATTGCTCACTACATTTTTGAAAGCCACCGAATCAAAACACATTGTAGCAATTGCGTGTAATGTAAAAAACCAACCACGAGTTTGGTCAACACCTTCGGCAATAAAATCGGCAGGATAATATTTTTTTGCATCAATTAATTCTTTGTTTTCAAATGGGTAATGCAGTTGCGCATAAGGCATAGCACCGCTATCAAACCAAACATCAATTAAATCAGGTTCGCGGAAAAGTGCTTTACCATTGCGTTCTAACACAATATTATCTGCATATGGTTTATGTAAATCGAATGTGTTATAATTTTTATCCGACATATCATTGGCTTTGAAACTCGCCAATGGATTATCCTTCATTACATTTTTTGAAGTAGCATTTTCAATTTCCTTTTTTAACTCTTCAACCGAACCTATAATAATTTGTTCCGATTTATCTTCGCTTGTCCAAATAGGAATTGGTATTCCCCAAAACCTCGAACGTGATAAATTCCAGTCATTCAAATTTTCTAACCAATTACCAAAACGTCCAGTACCGGTAGATTCAGGTTTCCAGTTGATTGTTTTATTCAATTCTATTAATCGGTTTTTGTAAGCGGTGGTTTTTATAAACCAAGAATCCAATGGATAATACAAAACAGGTTTATCTGTTCTCCAACAATGCGGATAGCTGTGTTCATAGCTTTCCTTTTTAAAAAGTTTTCCTTCTTCTTGAAGTTTTAAAACGATGCGTTCATCAACACTCAAGTATGCTTTTAACTCTTTAATTTTTCCGTTGTCTTCTAATATTTTTTTCTGAAACTGAAATTCGTGTGCTTTTTCTTCATCCGTTAAATAAGCCTCTTTCACATATTCTTCGCCATATAGAAAGATTCCATCTTTTACTTCTGGTAAAAATTTTCCACGCTTATCAACCAATGTTAATGAGCCAATGCCATTTTGTTTTGCCACACGAAAATCGTCTGCACCAAAGCTTGGGGCAATGTGAACGATGCCTGTTCCATCTTCGGTTGTTACAAAATCACCAATAATTACCTTGAAAGCATTACCATCTGTAGGTTGTGCAAACGGTAAAAGTTGTTCGTATTTTATTCCTTCTAAATCAAAGCCTTTAAATTCACCAACAATTCTCATTGCTATTTCTTTGCCTCTCTTTTTCTTTTGTGAAAACTCGGCAATTATTTCTGGACCTTCGGTTGTTATGGGTGTGTCTAATTTAATTTCTTCAAAAAAAGAATTGAATAATTCCTTTGCAACTATTACAGTAATTCCATCATTGTTATTATTATGAAAAGGATTAAAGGTTTGAACAGCATAATAACTAATGTTTTTTCCTACTGCTAATGCTGTATTAGAAGGCAAGGTCCAAGGTGTTGTTGTCCAAGCTAGAAAATAAATTTTCTTAAAAGAATCTGGAATATTTGCTACATCAAATGGTAAATTTGAATACTCACTTTCATTGACTTTAAACATCGCCACAGCCGTTCTATCTTTCACATCTCTATAACATCCAGGTTGGTTTAATTCGTGCGATGAAAGCCCAGTGCCAGCAGCAGGCGAATAAGGTTGAATAGTAAAGCCTTTGTAAAGTGCATCTTTCTTATAAAGTTGGCTCAATAGCCACCAAACCGATTCAATGTATTTGTTGTCGTAAGTAATGTACGGATGCTGCATATCCACCCAATAGCCCATTTTAGCGGTAACGTCTGCCCACACATCAGTGTATTTCATTACATCTTTGCGGCATTCAATATTGTATTGTTCTACAGTAATTTTTTTTCCAATGTCTTCTTTCGTAATTCCTAACGCCTTCTCAACGCTTAATTCTATTGGCAATCCGTGTGTATCCCAACCGGCTTTGCGTTTTACTTGAAACCCTTTTTGTGTTTTGTAACGGCAAAAAATATCTTTGATAGAACGTGCCATTACGTGATGAATACCTGGCAAACCATTAGCGCTTGGTGGACCTTCGTAAAATACAAAAGGTGCTTTTCCTTCACGCGAAGTTATGGATTTTTCAAAAGTATTTTCTTCGTCCCATTTCTTTTGCACGTCCTTAGCGGTTTGCGAAAGATTGAGATTTGTATATGTTTTGTAATTCATTTATGAACTTAAATATTGAAATCGTAATTTGTGAAAATTTATCTTACTACTGTCAGCACTATATCTGGTAAATTAATAGGCTTTGTTCTGCCACGACCTGTGCCAATTAAAATATTTGAAAATGTAATTTTATCATCTGCTTCAATCAAGTGTTTGGAAACCTTTTCTGGAATTTCATTTCCTGGCAAATCGTATTTGTAGTAATCGTGATTTCTGTGTGTTGTAAATTCTATTGTAAAACCAAGAATGTTGTATTTACATTCTTTATCAATATCAATTTTATGAATCAATTTCAATGATGATTTTTTGTAATCACTTTTTCCAGTATGTTTCATAACACTTGCCGAGCAAGTATCTTGAGCATAAGCTGTGATTGAAAAAAGGATTGATAGAATAAAAATTATTTTTTTCATTGGAATAAAATTTAGGAAATTAAATAGTTGCAATTACTTTCAATTCAATTGCAATTGGTGTTGGCAAACAATTAATTTCAATTGTAGTTCTGCAAGGCTGATTGTCTTTGAACCATTCAGCATACACACGATTATAGGTTGCAAAATCATCTTTCATATTGGTCAAAAAAACTTGAACATCTACAATTTTATCCCAACTACTTCCAGCATCTTCTAAAATATATTTAATGTTTTGAAACACTGATTTACATTGCGTTTCAATATCGTATGAAATAATATTTCCTTTTTCATCCAACTTTACTCCCGGAATTTTTTTTGAGCCACGTTCGCGAGGACCAACTCCCGAAAGAAACAATAAATTTCCAACTTTTCGTGCATGTGGATATGCACCAACAGGTTCGGGAGCTTTGCTTGAATTTATTTTATCGTTCGACATTTTATTTTTTGTAAAAAGGATTGCAAATATAGGAGTATCAGAGGAGAATAGCAATAGCTTTTTAAGCTCTTGAAAAGCGAGTGATTTTATCGTATCACGTTTACTATTCCGTTTCGAGAAACTTTTTTTCCGTTTTCGAATTGACATTTGATGGTGTAAACATAAACACCATTTTCTACTATGTGATTTTTGTACATTCCATCCCAACCTTTATTAATATCATCATTCGTAAAGATTAATTCTCCCCAACGATTATAAATTTTTAAATCCATTGTTTTTATAGAAGTGCCATACACAAAAAATAAATCGTTGTTTCCATTTCCGTTGGGAGTAAAGGAGTTAGGAATGTATAATGTTTCTCCTTGAAGAACAGTGATGTTTATAGAATCTGAACCAGAACAACCATTTGCATCTGTTCCTGTAACATAATAGGTTGTAGTCATTGTGGGTGTTGCCAAAGGATTAGCACAATTATTACAACTCAAATTTCCATCAATTGATGTCCAACTATAAGTACTTCCTCCTGTTGCAATTAATCGAATGCTTTCTCCGCTTTCAATTGTTGTATCTGTATTTATAATGTTTATGATAGGCGATGAATTTGTTACAACAATTACTGTATCGCTTGATGTTCCGCAAGGTGTTGTTCCTGTTACATAATAATTTGTAGTTGTAGTTGGTGATACATTTATTGAAGAATTATTACTTGTTGTTCCGCCAGTCCATTGGAAAGAGTTTGCGCCAGTTGCATTTAGCGTTGTGCTTTGACCAATACAAATAGTATTATTTCCCGAAATGGTTAATGAAGGATAATTATTTACGATAATTATTATTGAATCTCTGCCAATACAATTTCCGTTTGTTGCTTGCAAATAATATGTTGTTGTAGTGCTTGGTGTTACAGTTATTGATGGTGTTGTTGCATTACTTCCTCCGCTCCATTGATAATTTGTGCCACCAGAACCAGTAAGCGTAACGCTTTGTCCAACACAAATAGAGTCTAAAGATGCGGCAATAGAGACATTAGGGATAGGGAAAACTGTTGCTGAAACAACAACGGGATTTCCTGCACAGCCATTGGCAGTAGGCGTTACACTATAATTTACAACACTCGAACTTGCTCCTGTATTTGTTGCATTGTTGCTTATATTACCAGTTCCGTTGCTACCATTGCTACCAGCCCAAGCATAAGTAGCCGAAACGCAAGATGTAAGAGGAATGTTTACTGTGGCTCCAGAACAAACGGTTATTGGGTTTGCAATTACATTGGGAGAAGGTTTTATGGTAATTGGTTTTGTAGTAAGTCCCGTTACTACGTTTCCGCAAACATCAACAATTATGGGTGGAGGAACATTTAATGTAGTTATTTCTCCACAATTGGTAGGGCAGTTGGGAATAGTTAAAACAATAGTATCTTTTCCTGTGCTTCTGCAACCAGCCCATCTTCCATAATTATCAGAGCCTGTAGCCCACGGATGTGTGATGGTATAGGGCGGAACACCATAATTTGTTGTTACATACAATTTAACATTGCAAACATTGGAACAAAGCGAATTGGGACTGACCGACCATTCTGTTTGTTTTGTTTCAACTGTGTAGCCAACAACAGAAGCGAAGAAAGACCACATTGGAATAACAGGACTATAATAAACAAATGTTTGATTACATCCTGGACCATACCATCTTGACCTTGCCAACGCATGATGCAACCAAAATGTTTGACTTGAACAAGAGGGAGGAAAACAACAACCTATTTGTGGTTTTACATCCTGATGAGGAACCAAATAACAATATCCAGAAGAATCTGGCGTGATAGAATCGCATTGAAATGTTACATAGCCACATTTTGTCCATATTTTCATAATTCCATTGTTTATAAATGCTTGTGGATTTGAAACCATACTTGCATAATAACTATCTTCTACATAAAAACTGGTGATGGTAATATTTGGTGGAATAACAATTTGAATACTGTCTTGTGATGAAAAATTTGGGTCTTTACAAGAGTTCATATAAATAGAATCATAAAAAGTAGTATCGCCATACACAATGGGGTCAATGGTTATAGGATATTTTCGCATAGGGTCGTTTAGCCATTCTTTTGGAACAACCATTTGCATGGTGTATTTATTTTCATTTTTTGTTACAATATATTTTCCTGCAATTGCGCTATGTTTAGCATCATAATAAATAGGAGTCATAAATCTTGCTTTCTGTTTATTATCGTGCGAATACACAACATATTCATCTGTTTGTTCTCTGCTCAATTGTCTTTCTTGTCCGCTCGAAAGTGGTTTTAATTCTCTATCTTTTTTAAGTGTATAGTTTTCTGGAATTGTTATTTCTTCCGAAATAATTAAATCATTTTCCGAATCATTAATTGGTTTATTGATAATGTAATCGGTTTCAATTGTATTTTCTAAAAAAATTATTTTTTTATCAATATTATTAGAAACATTATGAATATACATTCCATCTTCGCCAACAGTATAATCAGTCATTTTTATTTCTTGATTATTTATTTTGCAATTGTTGTTAAATTGAATAGTAGAATAGCCAACAGAAAGTTCCGTACTTCCATCGGTATTTAAGTAAATTGAATTTGGTTGTCTAGTTGCCGACCAACCTTTTGTGGAGGTGTTCAGCTTTGCAGAAATAGGTTGTAATGTTTTTTCTTTATTCCAATAGTTAATGTTTTTCAAACTATATTGAATATATATTTGCCCATCATTTGTTGTAAATGTTCTTGATTTTAATGTTCGTTTTGTAACATCTTCTTTACTTTTATTTTTATCTAAAGGAAAATCATAGGGCCACACTATTTCTTTTTCAACATCGGAATTAGAAGGAACAAAAGCTGCATGCGATGAGTATATTCCCGAAAGCTGAAACACAGGCATGCCCGATTTCATTATTTGTGCTTTTGATAAAAAAGCAAAACAGAAAAAGCAAACAAATAAAAAAAGATACGTTCGAAAATTCATTTTCTTGTTATTCAAACAACTAATTTATTTTCCTCTAAACAAAGAAAAGAAACCTGTTTGTGGTTTGTTCTCTTCTCCATTGTAAGATGTTTCTGCAATGTAATAGTAAACTCCATCTGATGCGAGTGTTCCATTTTTTGTTTTCCCATCCCAACCTGCACTAAAAAATGATTGTTGGTCAGTTGTTTCATAAAGTAGTTGTCCCCAACGATTATAAATTTTAACATCAAATTTATCAAATCTTCCTTTTAAAGAATCCATAGGAATAAAGGAATCATTGTTACCATCTCCATTTGGTGTAAACACGTTTGGAAGCACCAATACTGGAGTTTGAGGACACTCTCCCAAATTAATATCATACGTAATGGTTCTTGCACATGCTTTGCCTGGCGTTTTTATGCTAACAGTATAAATTCCAGTATCATTCACAACTATTTGCTGTGTGGTTTCTCCTGTGCTCCACAAATAATTTCCAGTTGTATCGGCTGTTAATGTTATGGATTCCACAAGTGGACAAAGTTTACTCGTATCATTTTTTGCCGTTGGATTTTCTACAAAAACATTTACCGTATCACTTTTATTGCATCCAGAATTTGAAACGGTGAGCATATACGTTGTGTTGTTTGTTGGTGAAACAGTAGCTGTGTTAGATGTGCTTATTGTTGTTCCTCCATTTTTCCAAGAATAGGTATAACCACTTGTTTGTGTTGTACTCAATGTTAGTGGTTCTGTCGAACAAATAGTTGTATCGTTTTGTTTTGTTATAGTAGGATATGCTTTAACGGTGATAACTTTTGTTTTGGCAGCAGCCCCACAAGAATTAAGTGCATTAATTTTTAAAACAAATGTTCCTGGATTAACTCCAATAGCATCTGTTTCTGTATTTGTAGAATTTATTAATACACCATTACCATTGCTCGAAGTCCACATTCCGCTTGTTACAACAGCTTGTGCTGGTATTGTATAATGTGCTGTGTCGCCTTGACAAATAATAGGAGGTCCCGTTATATTTACATTTGGAGGACCAACAATTACAATCGTTTTCAGTAGCGACCACTTACCAACACAGCCATTGTTTGTTTCCTGTACTTTTAGTGTATAGGTACCTGGTGCAAAACCAGAAAATACAAATCCTGTGTTATTGGAATTGGCTCCTTGCGGATTTTGAAAAGGATTGCCACCATTGTAAAAACTAATAGCCCAAGTATATGTTGAATAATCGTAATAATTATATGGATAAAAAACAGGATAAATTTGGTCTCCTGTACAAAAAGTATCTTTTGCAACAAACCCATTTGCATAATCAAGCGTGCTGATGGTTGGACCTACAGCACTTGTAGCTCCAATTGTAACTCTGATTAAGGTTCCAAGTGCACTATCAGGTTGACTTGTTTTGGTTGAAACTACTCGCATATAATTCATTCCAAGTGGAATTCCATAAGGGGGAGATATTGGCAAGCTGTCTTTACAAGGCACATGAATTTTCATAATTGTATCGTGGAAAGCCGTAACAGAACCTAAAATTCCATTTGTACCAATTTGAGCAAATGTTTTGCTACTCATTAATTGCGACTTAAAAATATTTCCGTAAGGATAAGTTGCAGTAGAAGTAAATGAATTAATTTCAACGGGAATATTTTTGTTGTTTCCCAAATCACCCGGAACACAACTCGTAACACAAAAACTTAAGTCGGTATTGTTATTTGTTTCTATATCGCATTGCTGAATACAAAATGGTCCCCAAACACTTCCTATAGCAACACCATTATCGGAAATGACTCGGATATAATAATTACAACCAGGTGTAACAGTAGGTACAATTCCAGAAACAGTTCCTGGCGTGTATGGTGGTAATACTGGTGAATAAGTATTTGAATTAAACATACTGTTTATTTCCGTTGGGCTTGCAGGGAAAGTTCCATCAGCGTTGGAAAGTTGCGCAGTATAAGTATTAAACGAAAAAACACCTGTTGACCAAAATGGAATATCAATAGCGCTACCAATACACACGGCATTGGTATCGTATGTTACAACAGGTTGTAAAGTAGTTATCGTATTCGGACAGACGATTACCGCAAAACAAGGACTGGCAATTCCCGTAATTGCGGGGAGTGGAGTGGTTTTATTTATTCTTATTTTATAACAACTGCCGGCAGGAACAGTTGTAGGTAATTGTACGGAAATAACACCGCTTGTTTGAGGATAATAAATATTGAAAATCCAAGCATTGGAGCCAGGGAATGTTCCTGTAGCAGTAGATAGTTGAATGGTGTATGCGCCATCACACAATGTGTCGGTAAGATGCCAATAGATATATAAAAAATTTCCTTGACAAACAGGATGTGGCGTAACACTATCTACTACAATATTTACTGGGTTTGGCACCGCACTTCCATAGCTTCCAACAATATTAACATCATCAATTGAAAAAGATGTGTTTGATGGAGGCGTTCCATTTCCATTTACCCATCTAAAACCAAAACGTAAATTGAGATGATTTTTAAAAACAGGATCTGTAATATCTTCGTATTGCCATTTCGATTTGCTGTTGTATTTGCTTTGTCCTATTTTTACCCAAGCACCATTATCAATACTATAATAAACTTCTCCATAAGCATCTGAAGAACCTTCCGATAAATAGAAAAATATAAAATGAAGACTATCCATTCCTAATGTACAAAAGCCATTGGTAATAGATGCAAAATTATCCGATTGGTTGGTAGCATCATAATTTGCATTGGTTATTCCAGAACCAGAATCGTATATATGAAGATATTTACTATTTGGAGCAAATGTAATATTTCCACTATAGGTACTATCTTGGCTCATTGTATTTTGATAGGTTGGAGTTCCTGTATAGTTATTATTAACTATCCATTTATTGTTTCCCATAGAGGCAGAAGGACCTGTACTATTTAGTGTAAAGTCAACAGTGTTTTCAAAGTCTTCGGTGAATAATTGAAATTGTTGCGCCTTTATCAATAAGCTATTTATTAATAAAAAGAACAAGAAAAAAAACACCTTTCTTACGTTTATCATTTTTATAAAGTTTTAAAAATTAGGCTAATATAAAAAACAATTTCAATTTTTAAAAGAATAATAAAGTTTTTTTGGAAATGAATTATAGAAAATTTGGGTTTTAGAACAATAGTTTGTTGTATTATTATTGATACTTTTGCAATCCATTAAAAAATGGGGAATTAGCTCATTTGGCTAGAGCGCTTCGCTGGCAGTGAAGAGGTGGTCGGTTCGAATCCGATATTCTCCACAAATTATCTTACATTTGCGACCCTAAAAATTCGGAGAGGTGTCAGAGTGGCCGAACGTGCAAGCTTGGAAAGTTTGTGTACTGCAAGGTACCGCGGGTTCGAATCCCGCCCTCTCCGCTGAAAAAAAAGAAATCCTTAATGAAATTTTTCATTAAGGATTTCTTTTTGTTACGATTTTAATTTATTGTTTCATAACCGTTTTAGAGAAAACAACATTCGCATTTGTATCCGTAATTCTGATAAAATACATTCCGTTGTTAAATTCTTCTAAACTCATATTCATTAGTGTTTTTCCTATGCTTAAAACATATTGTTGTTGTTTCAAAATTTTTCCTGAAATATCATATACAACTACTTGCAACACTTTTTCTTCACCTGTACTTACTTCAATTGTAAAGTTGTTTGATGTTGGATTTGGATAAATACTTGAAAATATATTTTCAACTTTTATCTCTTCTTCAACTATTGTATTTGCTCTTGCTGCAACACAAGCTGCGTTTGATACAAAATAACTTCTATTTGCACTTGTTCCACAATTGGCTACCGATTTTACATAGATGTATCCCGATTTAAAATTTGCTGCATAAACTACATTTATGCTTGTGGTGGTATCTGTTGGTGAAACTATCGTTACTCCTGTTGGCACTATCCATTTATATTTATTTACTCCTACTACTGGTGTTATGGAATAGGTAACTGCTGTGGATGTTCCCAAATAACAACCCACACTTGCCGCTCCAGAAATTGTTCCTGGTGTTGTTGGTTTTGTAGCTGCAATTGCTAATCCTCTTTGTTGTCCTGCTCCACAAGCATTTATACCTTGTACATACAAGTAACTATTTGAAAACGCTGATGTAAAGTTTACAGTTACTGTATTTGTTCCCTGTCCTGTTATTATATTAGCTCCTGTTGGTGGTGTCCAGTTATAAGAAGTTACTCCTGCAATTGGCGAAACGGTATAGGTTACCGTTGCCGATGTTCCTACATAATCACAGATATTCGTTAGTCCTCCTATTGGTGCTGGATAGGCTGTTGTTCCCAATTTTATTGCTAATGAAGCTGCTGTGCTTGTTCCACAACCATTAATAGCTACTGCTGTTATATTTCCTGAAGTAAAGTTACTTGTAAAATATACATCAATACTTGTATTACTTCCACTCAACACCGAACCATTAACTAATTTTGTTCCTGCTGGTATTGTCCAAGTATATGATGATGCACCTGAAACAGGAGTAATTGAATAGGTTGCTGTAACTCCAGTGTTACAGAAAAAATTTGGTCCTGAAATTACTGGTTTGGCTGGTGCTACAATACAATTAGCAAAACTTGCACTAATGGTATGGTTTGCTATTACATTATTAAAGCTATAAGTAGCAGTTGTTCCTACATTATTTCCATCAACTATTACGCTTGTTATTAAGTATCCACTATTTGGTGTAATAGTATAGGTTTGACTTCCGCCATTACATATTGTTGTTGTTCCAGCAGGAGAAATACTTCCATTGCTACCAGCGGATGCAGTAATTGTAAATACAGGATTAACAGTAACAACAGCATTTGTTGTACTTGAACATCCTTCAGATGAAGTTCCAGTTACAGTATAAGTTGTTGTTGAACTTGGACTCACCGTTTTAGATGAACCACTTCCCAAACCATCAGACCAAGAATACGTAGTTGCTCCATCAACTGTTAGTGTTACACTTTGTCCCACACAGATTGTTTCAGAATTTGCACTCAATGTTGGTAACGGATTAACTGTTACAGCAGAGATTGCAGTAGCTG
>JAYTXX010000025.1:0-13234 GCA_043742725.1 Bacteroidota bacterium
AATTAATTCATTGGGTGATTTTAAAATGTTTGGCGAATATGTGGTTGAAACTGGTGATTATTTATTTACATTGAAAAATATTATTAATAAAAGATTTGAAATTCAAAATGGTGGAACAATAAAATGGAGTGGAGTGCCATACAAAGCCGATATGAATTTGACTGCAATTTACAGAGCACATGCAGCATTAAAACCTTTTTTTCCAGAAGACTCAACAGGTATTTACAAAAAACGTACACCAGTAAACTTAAAATTATTAATGACAGGAGAATTACTTTCTCCCGAAATTAATTTTGATATTGGTTTGCCAAGTATTGATGCAGGCACACGTCAGCAAGTACTTTCGTATTTGAATAGCGATGCCGAAATGAATCGTCAGGTGTTTTCATTGCTTATTTTAAATAGTTTTGTAACGCCCTATCAACTTGCCAATGCAAATGGCGCAAGTGGTATAAACACTTCGGCTGCAAGTTCCAACACAAGTGAATTATTATCCAATCAATTGAATAATATGTTGAGTAAAATAAGCAACGATTTTGATGTTGGTATTAATTATCGTCCAGGAGATGCTATTAGTAAAGACGAATTGGAAGTAGCACTTTCAACCCAATTGTTCAACGATAAACTTTCAATTGATGGAAATGTGGGTGTGAATAATAATTCAAATAGTACCAATACTAACAATATTGTGGGCGATGTAAATATTGAATATAAACTTACGAATGATGGCAAAGTGCGAATCAAAACATTTAATAAAGCCAATGATGTGAGTAGTAGTCAAGTATATGTGAATGGTCCATATACACAAGGTGTTGGTGTTTTTTACAGAGATGAATTTGATACCATTGGCGAATTGTACAGACGTTTTTTAGCTTCCATAAAAACTAAAAAAACAAAAAAGAGTGAGAAAGAAAATTGAAATTTTATTTCCCCAATTTCAGCGAATGTCCCAATTTATCGCGTTTTGTTTGCAAATAAAATTTGTTGTGTTCGTTTGATGCAATTTCAATGGCTACATTTTCCACAATCTCTAAACCATAACCAATAAGCCCTGCACGCTTTTTAGGATTATTACTCATCAACTTTATTTTTGAAATTCCTAAATCTCTTAATATTTGTGCACCAACTCCATAATCACGTTCATCGGGTTTAAAACCTAATTCTTCATTGGCTTCAACCGTATCTTTTCCTTCTTCTTGTAGTTTGTAGGCTTTTAATTTATTGAGCAAACCAATTCCTCTACCTTCTTGATTCATATATACAATTACTCCTTTGCCTGTTTTTTCAATCATTTCCATTGATTTGTGAAGTTGTGCACCGCAATCGCAACGGCAAGAACCAAAAATATCGCCTGTTAAACAAGAAGAGTGAACACGCACAAGTACTGGTTCATCTTTTTTCCAAGTTCCTTTTATTAATGCCAAATGCTCTTGTTCATTGGTAGTTTGACGATAAGCAACCAACTCAAAATCGCCCCATTGTGTTGGCATTTTCACTTGCACATCTTTGGTAATAATACTTTCGTTTTTAATACGATAAGCTATCAAATTTTCAATAGAAATAATTTTGAGATTATGCTTTTTTGCAATATCAAGCAACTCTGGCAAACGAGCCATTGTTCCATCTTCATTCATAATTTCTACCAATGCACCAGCAGGTTCAAAACCTGCAATTCGAGCTAAATCTACAGTAGCTTCGGTATGTCCTGCTCTGCGCAATACACCGCCATTTTTCGCTTTTAGTGGAAATATATGTCCTGGTTTTCCAAACTCTTCTGGTTTAATAGCAGGGTTGATAAGTGCTTGTATGGTTTTAGAGCGGTCGCTTGCGGAAATTCCTGTTGTGCATCCATAGCCCAGTAAATCAATAGAAACAGTAAATGCAGTGCTGTGTTCCGATGTATTGTTGCTTACCATCATTTCTAAACCAAGCTCTGCGCAATGTTCTTCGGTAATAGCAGCGCAAATAAGTCCTCTGCCATGAGTAGCCATAAAATTAATAACTTCGGGTGTTACGTTTCGGGCAGCAGTTAAAAAATCGCCTTCATTTTCCCTACTTTCATCATCCACAACTATAATTACTTTTCCTGCTTTTATGTCGCTGATGGCTTCTTCTATTGTATTCAACACAGATTTCATTTTTTATTTTTAGGATAGCAAAGGTAGGGAATATTTGCAAACGATAGTTGATAGAAAATAGTGGCAATACTTAACAAAAATTAACAAGAATGAAGCGGAAAATTCACAGCCTAATTGTTTTGCTATATCCTAATAATGGCTACATTTGTTTCCCAAAATAAAAAAATAAAATAGATTATGAATAAACATATTTTTTCACAATTAGCTGGATTGTCATTTGCATTTTTAATTGCAGGTAATACTATTGCACAAACCAACAAAGATGCTGTGTTGATGACTATTGGCGGAAACAAAGTTACAGCAGGAGAATTTGAAAATGTATATCACAAAAACAATTCGAAAGAAGAGTCCATTAGTAGCTACCTTGATTTGTTTGTGAACTTTAAATTAAAAGTGAGAGAAGCAGAAGAAATGGGAATGGATACCGCAAAAGCTTTTAAAGATGAATTGGCTGGTTATCGAAAACAGCTTGCACAGCCTTATTTGACAGATAAAGATGTAAACGAAAAATTATTGAAAGAAACGTATGAACGATTAAAACAAGATGTTCATGCATCACATATTTTGGTAAAGGTTTCGGAAAATGCTTTGCCAAAAGATACTTTGGAAGCATATACTAAAATTATGAAAATTCGCACACGTATTTTGAAAGGCGAAGATTTTAATAAAGTTGCATCAGAGAAAGGAATTTCTGATGATCCTTCATCCAAAGACAATGGTGGCGATTTAGGTTATTTTACGGCTTTGCAAATGGTATATCCGTTTGAAACTGCAGCATACACAACCAAAGTAGGAGAGGTTTCAATGCCTATTCGCACACGTTTTGGTTATCACATTATAAAAGTAACTGATAAAAGAAATGCACAAGGTGAAGTTTTGGTTGGACACATTATGGTAAAAACACCAGCAAATATGACCAAAGAAGATTCGTTGAATGCTTACAACAAAATAGTTGAAATACATCAAAAATTAAAAAACGGTGGTGTGTTTAGTGAATTAGCACAACAATTTTCTGATGATAAAGCATCTGCAAAAAAAGGTGGTGAGTTGCCTTGGTTTGGTACTTTAAAAATGCCAATAGAATTTGAAAAAATAGCATTTGGATTGAAAAACAAAGGTGATTTTTCGGAGCCAATGCGCACCAAATATGGTTGGCATATTATTAAACTTTTGGACAAGCGAAATTTAGCTTCGTTTGATAGTTTGAAAAATGAATTGAAAGCAAAAGTTTCAAAAGATTCTCGTTCTCAAGTTGGACGTTCTTCTTTAATTTCAAAAGTAAAAGCAGAATGTAAGTTCAAAGAAAACATTAAAATGCGTGATGAGTTTTATAAAATTGTTGATACCACTTTTTTTGAAGGACGCTGGGAAGCTTCAAAAGCAAAAAAGTTAAACAAAACAATGTTTAACTTAAATGACAAAGTAGTTACACAAACTAATTTTGCCGATTATATTGCCTCGCATCAAACAAAACGCCCGAAAACAGATATAAAAATGGTGATTGACCAATTATACAAACAATTTGTTGATGAAAATGTGATTGTGTATGAAGAAACTCGTTTGGATAAAAAATATCCAGAATTTAAAGCATTGATGCAAGAATACAGAGATGGAATTTTATTGTTTGAATTAACAGATGAAAAAGTGTGGTCAAAAGCAGTAAAAGATACAACTGGCGCAAAAGTGTTTTATGAAAAAAATAAAACGAATTATATGTGGGGCGAACGTGCTGATGCTTCTGTGTATGCTTGCGTTGATGATAAAATTGCAAAGCAAGTAAGAGTATTGATGAAAAAGAAAAAATTGGAAAAAGATATTTTAGCAGAGGTAAACAAAAATTCTCAATTGAATTTGCAAGTAGAAACTCAAATTTTTAATAAAGGCGAAAACGAATTTGTAGATAAAAATTGGATGGTTGGAACTTCGTCTGATATTGTTTCGGAGAAGGATAAAAAAATAATGATTGTGGTAGTAAACAAAATTATGAAACCAGAGCCAAAAGCATATCAAGATGCAAAAGGAATGGTAACTGCAGATTATCAAAGCTATTTGGAAAAACAATGGTTAGAAGATTTGAAGAAAAAATATACTGTGGATATTGACAAAACAGTTCTTTCAACGATTAAATAATTTTTATTGAATTCAATAAAAAAGTTTATGATGCAAAGTGTCATAAACTTTTTTAGTTTTTAAAAGGCAACAAAAATAGTTGCATACTTTTTTATAATGAAGTTAATTTATACATACATATTTGTTTTAATCATTTTGTTTTCGTGCACTACAAAACCTGCAAAAGAAGAAAACAGAGTTGCAATAGCTCGTGCAAACAATTCGTATTTATATGCCGATAATTTAAAAGATATAGTTCCGAAAGGAACGCCAGAAAAGGATAGTGTGGATTTGGTAAAAAAATATATTGATAATTGGGTGCACGAATCGTTAGTGATTCAGAAGGCAGAAAGCAATCTTACAGACGAACAAAAAAATGTAGAAAAGCAATTGCAAGATTATCGCAATTCATTGATTACATATAGCTATGAAAAAGAATTGGTGAAACAAAAATTGGATACGGTTGTAACAAATCAAGAAATAGAAGAATATTATAACAATAATCAATCAAATTTTCAGTTAAAAGATAATATCATTAAAGTGATTTATGTGAAAGTAAATAAAAAAGCACCAGGAATTGAAAAACTGAAAAAGTGGTATAAGTCTGATAACACAAAGGATAGAGAACAATTAGCAGGATATTGTCATCAGTTTGCAGAGAATTTTTATTTGGATGAAAATTCTTGGTTGTTGTTCGATGATTTATTAAAAGAAATTCCTATTCAAACCTATAATAAAGAGTTATTTTTGCAAAACAATAGATTTGTGGAAGTAAGTGATTCGTTGAATAATTATTTTTTAAATATCAAAGGTTTTAAAATACGGAATAGCCTTTCGCCATTGAGTTTTGAAAGAGAGAATATTAAAAATATTATTTTAAATAAACGTAAGTTAGAGCTTGTTACAAAAATGAAAAAAGATTTGTACAACGAGGCATTGAATAATAACAAAATAGAAATTTACATAGATGATAAATCAAAAAAATAAAATTGCAGTTTTAATCGTTTGTTTGCTTTTTACTATTACTGTACAAGCGCAAAAAGATAAAGTGATTGACCGTATTGTTGCAATTGTTGGTGGAAATATTTTATTACAATCGGAAGTTGAAACCGAGTATCAGCAAATGATTACACAAAAAGAAGAAACGAATGATAATACTCGTTGTAAAATTATAGAATCACTTTTGTATCAAAAATTATTGTTGGCGCAAGCTCAAAAAGATAGTTTGAATGTAACCGATGGACAAATTGATCAAGAGCTTGATAGACGTATGGATTATTACATTAAACAATTTGGTTCGGAAGAATTGTTTACTTCTTTTTATGGAAAATCGGTGGAAGATTACAAATCTGATTTGAGAGATAATGTGCGTGATTTATTATTAGCTCAACAAATGCAAAGCAAAGTTACTGCCGATGTGAGTGTAACTCCAAGTGATGTAAGAAAATATTTTAGTAGTATTCCAGAAGATTCAATTCCATTGATTAGTGCCGAAGTTGAAGTTGGACAAATAGTGAAAAAACCAGCAGTTTCTGCGGTAGCAAAAAAAGAAGCAAAAGATAAAATAGAAAGTATTAGAAAACGAATTGTAACAGGTGAAAGTAGTTTTGCTGCAATGGCGGCTTTGTATTCCGAAGACCCAGGTTCGGCAAGCAAAGGTGGCGTTTACGAACATATTCAGCGTGGACAGTTTGTGCCAGAATGGGATGCACAAGCATTCAAATTAAAACCAAATGAAATAAGCGAAGTGTTTGAAACAGTTTATGGATATTTTATAGTTCAACCAATTGAACGCAGAGGTGATGAAGTAGATGCACGAAGTTTATTAATAACACCAAAAGTTGAAGCAAAAGATTTATTAAAAGCAAAACTTTCTTTGGATACTATTTACACAAAACTTTCGGCTGATACTATTTCGTTTTCTGAAGCTGCTGCAAAATATTCGGATGAAGAAGAAAGTAAATATAGTGGTGGATTAATTGTAAATCCATATACAGGTGCAACACGTTTTGCAATGGATGAAATAGGACAAGTTGATCAAAATGTTGCCTTTGCAATAGATAAATTAAAAGTTGGAGAAATGACCAAGCCAATGCCTTTTACAACAAGGGATGCAAAACAAGCCTATCGTATTTTGTATTTAAAATCGCAAACAGCACCACATCATGCCAATTTGATTGATGATTATCAGAAAATACAAAACATTGCATTACAGAAAAAACAACAAGATGTGATTCAAGCTTGGATTAGAAAAAAAGTAGCAAACACTTTTGTGAATATTGCAGATGATTACAAAACCTGTAACTTTAACAATAAGTGGATAAATTAGCATAACACATTTATATAAAAAAAATATGTATAAATCAGATGTAGAAGCAGTAGATGATTTTGTAGTAAAATACAAACAACTAAAAAATGAAATTGGAAAAATTATCATTGGACAAGATGAGGTTGTAAAAGATGTAATCATTTCAATTTTTAGCAAAGGACATTGTTTGTTGGTTGGTGTTCCAGGATTAGCAAAAACATTATTAGTAAATACCATTGCCGATGTTTTAGGATTAACCTATAATCGTATTCAGTTTACTCCCGATTTAATGCCTTCGGATATAATTGGTTCCGAAATTTTAGGAGATGATCGTAATTTTAAATTTATAAAAGGACCATTGTTTTCCAACATAATTTTAGCCGATGAAATAAACCGTACACCACCAAAAACACAAGCTGCACTGCTTGAAGCAATGCAAGAAAGAGCAATTACAACAGGTGGAAAACGCTATGAATTAGGAAATCCATTTTTTGTTTTAGCAACACAAAATCCAATAGAGCAGGAGGGAACGTATGCTTTGCCAGAAGCCCAACTCGATAGATTTATGTTTAATGTGTGGTTGGATTATCCGAAATTTGAAGATGAATTAATGGTGGTGAAAAACACAACTTCGGATAGAAAAGTAGAACTCAAAAAAATATTGAGTACCGAAGAAATAATTTATTTTCAAGAACTGGTTCGCAGAATTCCCGTTGCTGATAATGTGTTGGAATATGCTGTAAAATTAGCTTCTAAAACCCGTCCAAATACAGAAACTGCAAGTGAACTATCAAATAAATATTTATCGTGGGGAGCAGGACCTCGAGCTTCGCAGTATTTGATAATTGGTGCTAAATGTAATGCAATGATTAATGGAAAATATTCGCCCGATATTGAAGATGTAAAATCAGTTGCTCCAGCTATTTTGCGTCATCGTATTGTTCGCAATTATAAAGCAGAAGCAGAAAATGTAGGTGTTGATTCTATTATTGCAGAATTGCTTAAGTAGTGGTTTTAATTTTTTCGAGGTTTGAAAATTTATTTACCCACACAATCCATAATAAAAAAATAAATCCATAAATTACAATTGTGAAAGTATAAGTGTGATTAAATTCAGTCCATTCGCGCGAGTGTGTATCCAAAATAGCTAAAGCAACTATTCTCAAAATATTTAGAAACTCAATTAGTAAAATTCCAACTGAAACGTAAATTATTTTGTGAATTGCTTTTCCTGTATATGCAATAATAAAACCTGCGAAAAGTGCAAACAGTGCAATTCCATTGCAACTATCACCAACCCAAAGTCCTCCAGTTCCATCAATTCTAATTGTTCTTGTGGCATCAGTAATAACAGAGTAACCAAAAATTTCTAAAATAATTTTACTTGCATTAATTGTTGTATCAACAATTATTAAATCTAATTTTTGATTTGGATGTAGCCATAATTCATACATCAAGTACCATAAAAGATATAACGAAAAAATGGAAATTAAAAAACGTGTTATAGGTTTTTTTAGAAATAGCATTTAATTGCTTTAAAATAAAAAATCTCGATTACTCGAGATTTTTTTTAGAAGTGTTAATTATTTTTTTACCTCCGTAAGCCGCACCAGCAATTAGTAGCAAACTTATACCACCATCAAGTGGAACAGCACAAGGTGGAAATGCTCCACCACAAGGTTTTGGAGGACCACTACCCATTCCTGCTTTTGCGGTTTGTATTGTTAATGGAAGTATAAAAAGGAAAATAAGTGCTGATTTTATAAATATTTTTTTCATAGTTGATTTTGATTTTATTTTTTACAAAAATAGTTTTTTAGACTTTACTTTCTTACAAATTTTTTAACAAAAGAACTTTTTTCGGAATTTACTTTTACAATGTATAATCCTGTAAATCCTTCTGGTAAAAACAATTCTACCGTTTGATTCGTTGCAGATATATTCATATCAGAAATAATTTGTTGTCCTAACATGTTTGTAACCGAAATTGTTGTGTTTGTTGTTTCTGCTAAATTAAAATTAATTGTGTTTCCTTGTGCAGAAGGTAAAATTTCAACATTGTTCGATAAATTAGTTGATAGATTGTTTACACCCATTGCAATACTGCAATTTGCGTCTTTATTAAAATGTATGATAAAGCGGTCAGCATTATCACTCATATTCATTTTGAATGAATATGAACTTTCGATTTTCAAATCAATTATTTTATTTAATAATTTATCTTCAAGTTTAACACAATTGTAAGCACTTAAATTATCAAATCCATCAGCTTCAATTTTGTATTCTCCTGATGTTGCAACTGTTGTGTATAAAGGAATTGAATAAGAATCGTTTGAAATATTAAAAGAATTTATAACAGCTTTTTTGCTATCAATTAAACAAGTAATACTTGGTGCTCTTTTATCAGGGCTTTTTCTATAAGGATGATCAGTATTGTCCCAACTATCAGAAGCTTCATTGGTTGCATTTATTTTTAGTGTATGATAAAATGTATTATCCATATCATTGCTGGATAGTTTTAATTTGAAATAAGGTTCAGAAACGCCTTTGTAAATTGTAAAACTTGCAGTTGTAGTTTTTGCAGATTCAGGAATTACAAGTGTTGGACTTGCTGCATTTGTATAAACCCAAAATCCTTGACCAGATGCAATTTTTGTTCCTGCACCATAAGTAGCGTAGTTGCCAGAACCAGAATCAAAAACATCGTAGGTGCTATTAATATGTGTAGTTCCAATATTACTAATTACATTACTCCAGTTGATGCTTGATGCGAATGGGTTACCAACCAAATTAGAACCAGCTCCTGAAAAAGAAATCAAAGAACTTAAATTTTTATCTCCTTGATTTGGATTTCCTGTTACATTCATTATTGTTGCAGGAAATGCACCATAACTAAAATCTCCAGACAGATAAACTTCAAATCCTTTTCCTGGAGTTAGAGTGGTTCCAGATGAAATAGTATAAACAAAATCATCGAGTGGTTCGCTATATGTAACCTGTGTTGGATAAGAACTTGGAGGAGAATAGCTGTAACTTACAGCGAATAAATCACTTGCCCAGTCATTAAATGTGGTGCTTGCAACAGGTGAAGCTAAATCAGCCCAATTTGCACTTCTTCCTGAAACATATCTTTGTACAATAAAATTTCCAGAAATGCTACCTCCTGTAATTTGAGCTATTCGTGCAGTTTTTGTTGCATCAGAAACTAATGTAAAACTATTTCCATTTACATTAAAATTGCCACTTGTCATTGTTAATACATCATTTAACAAATAGGTTCCACTATTAATTTGCACTCCACCACTTGTATTGTTTATGGTTAAGCCTTCAAAAGTTTGTGTTCCTACGCTTGTAGCAATTGTTTGAGCAGCACTTCCATTGAATGTAACAGTCTTGCCTACACTTGCTGTAAATGTTCCGTTATTTGTCCAATTTCCACCAACAGATAAATTATAAGTATTTGCACTTAAAATATTACTTGCGTTAATGGTTAAATTTTTTACAATTACTGTGGTTGCAGGCAATGTTTTTGTTCCAGCACCTCCGCCAACAACTAAATTGTAATAGCCAGCAGAAGTTGTAGGAAGTGCACCTGAAGTATAGTTTGTTGTAACAGTGTTAACGGCTGCATTAGCAGTAAATGTTTGTCCTGCCATAAAACCACTTTGGTTTATAGTTAAAGAAGCACCAGAGCTGTTTATCCAAGTAGAACTACTTCCTGCTGTAACTGTGGTAATAGTAACAGTTGCTTGGTTGGTAACTGTTTTTCCACTCGCAATAATAAAAGAATTTTTTATAATTACAGAAGGAGATGCAATAGTTGTATTATTAGCAAAATTCCATTTTGGAACATTAAAGCCAATTGTACCTTGTATAGTTAAAATTTTACCATTGCCAGCAAAATTAATTTGTCCTGTTCCAGATTCTGTTCCAGTAGAAGCTACCGTATAATTTCCATTCACAGTAAGGGTTTTATTAGCTACTAAACCTTGTAGATTTCCATTTACAGTTAGATTTCCACATATAAAATCGTTGTTCCATTTAACTGTGGCTGTTGAAAGAATGGTAATATTATCAGTTGTTAAATTTGTTGGTGCACCAGTTCCACCCGACCAAGTACTACCCACATTCCAATTTCCACCACTCGCAGTAGAAGTATAGTTTGTAGCACTTGCGTTAAATGAAAAAAGTGTCATTAAGCAAACTGTTATTGTTGAGTATATTATTTTTTTCATAATGTATAAGATTTTAAAAAGTAAAAATTTATTACCAAAGATAAGGAAATATATTAATTACAAAAAATGTTTTTTTACTTTCTAAATAAGCTGTTTCCTTTGGGTTATGAATTTATTTTATATTTGTAGCTTATATTTTTAATTTATGAACAAGAATAATAATAAGACAAACATAATTGATGCACAGGATGTGCAAATGGTGTGGAAGATAATTCAAAAAAATTGGTATGTTACAGTTCTTTGTCTTTCACTTGCTTTTGGAGCATCTTATTTTTATACTTATAAATTGACAGATATATACGCTGCTAAAACCCAAATTTTATTAAAGCAAGATGATACATATAATTACCAAAATCAACTTAATAGAAGTTTGGGATATTTTGATGTTTATCAAAATAACGCCAATCAAATAAGGGTTATTACATCAAATGATTTGATTGAAAAAGTTCTTTTAAAAATTGATTTAGATATATCATATTATATTACAGGACGACTTAAAACGGCAGAAGTATATGAGTCAATGCCTTTTGATATATCGGCACGAATACTCAATGAGAATCTATACGAGAGCGATATCAGTTTTAAAATTATTGATATTAATCGTTTTCAAATTTCATATAAAAAAGGAAAAGAAATTGTTGAAAAACAATTTGTTTTTAATAAAAAAATAGAGGATAATGATTTTTTTATTACAGTAAAGAAAAATGAAATGTTGAATGAAAAAACGATTCATACTTTAAAGGAGAACGATTATTTATTTAGAGTTCATAACAGAGCAAATTTATTAAATAAAATAAAAGGTGGAATAAGTATTATTGCTGTTGAAAACACTTCCGTGTTAGAAGTTTCTTTGCAAGATGAAATCCCTTCTCGTTCAATACAAATTTTGGATACATTATCAAAACTCTATATTGATTATACCGCACAAAATCAAATAACAATAAATCAAAACACATTAGATAATATTGACAAGCAATTAAAAGAAAACACTCATATTTTAGATTCAGTTGAAAATGAATTACAAAAGTACAAGTCCCAAAATGGAATTTTAGATTTAGCTAAAGAAGAGTCCGACTATTTTGATAAATTATTAAGTTATGATTTAAATAAAAGAAATGTTCAATTAAATATTCAATCACTTGATGCTTTAGAAAAATATATTCTTTCAATTGAAGGAAAGCCTAGTGAAAAGTTACTGCCACCATCATTTTATATTGAACCCAATGACGATTATTTAAAAAGTGCGTTATCTGATTTGTATGCTATGCAAATGAGCAGAAATGATAGGCTTTTTGGAGTTAAGGAGGCTGCCCAAGGTATTGATGAACTTGATCAAAAGAAGGAGTTGTTACGAAAAAACATTTTGAAATATATTGATAATTCGAGATTAGGATTAAACATCAAGCGAGGTGATATAGAAAAACAAATAGCCGATTACAAAAATATTATTGCTGGTTTTCCAAAAACACAACGCGATTTACTAACAATACAACGAGTAGTTGATGCTAACGAAAAAATGTATGAATATTTATTAGGACAACGTGCAAGCACTATTATTGCTCGTGCTGGTATATTGCCACAAACGAGCATTATAGAAAAAGCGCATTCTGTTGGAATAGTTGCACCTGATAAGAAAAAAATCAATTCACTATTTTTAATTGTTGGATTTATTATCAGTTTAATAATAATTTTTGTTCGCACACTTGTATTTGCTACAATTGAAAGTACAGAGGAATTAAAACGTTTGACCAATTTACCAATTCTTGGTGAAATCATTCAAGTTGAAAAGCAAGAAGGAGATTATGTAATAGTGGACAAAGACCCTAAAGCTATAATAACAGAGAGTTTTAGAGTTGTTAGGACAAATTTAGAATATATGGCGAGTGAGGCTCAAAAATCTAAAATAGTATTGGTAACATCACTTAATCCTGGTGAAGGAAAAACTTTTTGCTCTGTAAATTTGGCTACAATTTTAGCAAGAGCGGGAAAAAAGGTTTTAGTAGTGGAATTGGATTTACATAAACCAAAAGTTCAGAAAGCTTTAAATTTAAAAAACGATTTAGGCGTAAGTTCTATATTGATAGGAAAATCAGATGTAAAATCTGCCATAATAGATACATCAATTGAAAACTTATACGCTTTGCTTTCTGGTCCAACTCCTCCAAATGCATCTGAAATAATATTAAGCAAGCATTTGAAAGATATTTTTGATTACGGAAGAGATAATTTTGATTATGTAGTTGTTGATACAGCACCGATAGGACTAATTACAGACGCTCTTGTGATTGTAAAATATGTTGATGCAAGTTTATTTGTAATAAATTCAAAATTTGCTAAAAAGAGATCAATAGAAATCATAGAAAATATTGTATTGACCAACAAGATTTCTAATTTAGGTTTAATTCTTAATGGTGTTAAACGAAGACGTTCAAGATATTACTACA